>CAYTLS010000091.1:0-7052 GCA_964438745.1 uncultured bacterium | reverse complement strand
CTTCCAAGTAGTTCCATCTATATCAAACTTTTTCTGATTATTGCTACCTTTATCACCGGCGTGCTGGTTTCAGGAACAATTGAGAGAAAAGGTGAAACCATTGATCCCGGCTATATTGTTATTGATGAGGTCGTGGGAATGTGGATAACCCTGATGTTTATTCCCGGCGCATTGCTGAATAATTTAAGCCAGTTGGACGATAATACAATTCAGATAATGATGGCTTTTTTACTTTTTCGATTTTTTGATATTTCAAAACTGCCGCCGATAAAATATTGCGAAAAACTTTCAGGCGGATTCGGAATCATGATTGATGATGTCATTGCCGGTCTCGCCGCTGGAGTGATTATATATCTTGTGAACGTTTTTATAATTTAAATAACGGGAATGAAATCAATTATAATCAGTATCGGTGATGAACTTCTGACCGGCGATATCTGTAACACAAACGCCGCATATATGGCCAAAGAACTCCATAAATTTAATATTGATGTGGTGCAAATTGTAACTATTGGCGATGAATACCAAAAAATATATAATGCTTTGAACAATCTGCCTGAATCCGTAACACAGGTTTTTGTAACAGGTGGATTAGGGCCAACCCATGATGATATTACGAAAAAAGTAGCTACAGATTTTTTTGAAACCCAATTGGTCTTTCATCAGGAACTGTTTGCGGCATTGAAGAAACGATTTGCGAAACGTAATATTCCCATGAGTGACGCTAATCGTTCCCAGGCCTTGCTACCGCAAAATTGTCAAATTATAAAAAATGATGTGGGAACAGCACCGGGGATGAAATTTACAAAAGACGGGGTCGATTATTACATGATGCCCGGCGTTCCTCATGAGATGAAATATTTACTCTCTCGTCAGATTATTCCTGCAATCAATGGCCTTGAAAAGCGGAATTTTGTCACCAAGACTTTACGGACCTATGGAATGGGAGAGTCCGGTATTTACGATCAAATGAAAACCTGGATTGCGGCCAACCCTGAAGTTAGAGTTGCTTATTATCCGCGCTATACCGGAGTTGATATAAAACTGTATTATGCCCAAAAACATGCGCCACAGATCGCACAGCTTATCCGTGAATTCGAAAAAATTATCTATGGGTTTGACACCGACAAGATCGAAGAAAAAATTGCTGAACAATTACATAAAAAACAGATCACGATCGCTATTGCAGAATCCTGTACGGGTGGATTAATTGCCAGCCGGTTAACGGATATACCCGGCAGTTCAGCCTATATGACGCTGGGAGCGGTAACTTATTCGAATGAGGCGAAAATTAAGATATTGAATGTTAATAAAGAAACCATCGAGCAATATGGGGCTGTGAGTCAACAGGTCGCCCGGCAGATGGCTGAAGGTGTACGACAAATTCATCAGACTGATATTGGTATCAGTACCACGGGAATTGCCGGACCTTCCGGAGGAACAGCGGTAAAACCGGTGGGAACCTTGTGGTGTGCAGTCGCTATGGAAGGAAAAACTGAAACATACCATTATTGTAGAAATATTAACCGGGAAGCCAACAAAATACTATTTTCTCAATTTATTTTTAAAAAGTTGCTGGAAAACTTATATTAAGGGGTATGAAAAGGACCTTTTTTGCTGTTAAGGCATCAAATCAAACCCAACAAATTCTGGATGAAATTTCAAGAGAATTTCCGGAATTTGATAAAAAAATTAAATCTGCCAATCCCGGAAACCCACACATAACGCTAAAATTTTTAGGAGATACCAGAGAAGAAGATATTGATAGAATGGATCAGGAAATCAGGTCCGCTATTTCAAAAGTTCCGGCGTTTACCTTTATTTGTGAGGGAACCGGCTGCTTTCCAAGGCCTTCCAGACCCTCAGTATTATGGCTGGGAATTACAGATGGCTTGAATTATTTAAAAACCCTTTATAATTTGTTAGAGCTAAAAGTAGAAAAATTCGGCTATATAACTGATCAAAGAGTATTCAAACCACATCTAACTTTTGGACGTGTTAGAAAAAGATACAAAAAATTGGCCAGTATTAATCGATTTTTGGATTATGATTATGAACAAACCATTAATAGAATCGATAAGGTTATTTGGTTTGAAAGTATTTTAACGCCAAAAGGAGCGCTGCATAAACCTTTAAGACAATATCAATTAAATAAAATTTCCGGAGGGAAAAATGTCAAAAGATAATAAAAAACAGGCACTAGATAGAGCAATTACGCAGATTGACCGGCAGTTCGGCAAAGGATCCATAATGATACTGGGGGATGACAGGATCGTGGCTGTCGATGTCATTTCAACAGGATGCTTGTCCCTTGATGCCGCCTTGGGTATTGGTGGAATTCCAAGAGGACGGATCAGTGAAATATATGGGCCGGAATCTTCCGGTAAAACCACCCTGGCGCTGCATGTAGTTGCAGAAGCGCAAAAAACCGGCGGATATGTGGCTTTTATCGATGCTGAACATGCCCTGGACCCGATCTATGCTAAAAAACTCGGGGTAAATACAAAAGAATTATTGGTATCACAACCGGATCATGGTGAACAGGCGCTGGAAATCGCGGAAACTTTGGTTAGAAGTAATGCTGTTGATTTGATCGTTATCGATTCTGTGGCGGCACTGGTTCCCCGAGTAGAGTTGGAAGGCGAAATGGGAGATGCTAATGTAGGACTCCAGGCGCGGTTAATGTCAAAAGCATTGCGAAAATTAACCGGTGTTGTTAATAAATCAAAAACATCAATCATTTTTATCAATCAGGTACGTGAAAAAGTGGGAGTAATGTTTGGTAGTCCGGAAACTACCAGTGGTGGGCGTGCTTTAAAATTTTATACTTCCATACGTCTTGATATCCGGCGAATCGGTTCCATTAAGGATGGTCAGGAATCCATAGGAAACCGTACCCGCGTGAAAGTGGTCAAAAACAAACTGGCATCTCCTTTTAAACTGGTAGAATTTGATATCATGTATGGGCGGGGTATTTCCTATGTTTCGGATCTTTTGGACCTGGCGGTTGAAGCAGATATTGTTCAGAAATCCGGTTCCTGGTATTCCTATGCCGATGAAAAACTGGGACAGGGCAAACAAAATGTGACCGCGTTTTTGAAAGATAATCCTAAAATTATGGATGATATTACGGTGAAGGTCAAAGAATATTTAGGTGTTTTGAAAGCAAAGGAAGACGCCAAATAGATGCCCCTGGAAGATATACAGAAAGAAAACGACCCCTTCATTCTTACTGCAATTGAACAGCAAAAGAAGGATAGTAAGCGATTTTCTCTGTTTATCAACAATAAGTTTGCCGTTGGCATTTCGCTTAATACATTCGAACATTTTGATTTGAGCAAAGGCCAACGGTTGAATCGTAAGTTGATTGATGACATCTGTGTTTATGAAGAAATAAATAAAGCCAGAAATAAAGCATTGCAGTATATTGCCAAAAAGATGCGGTCATCCTTCGAGGTTCAACAAAAATTAAGACAAGTTGGATATCCTCTATCAGTTATTGAAGGCATTGTTCAGGAATTCAGGGATAAGCAATATATTGATGACAGAGATTATGCGGAAACTTTCACGAGGGATTTTTTGAAATTTAAGGAAGCCGGTGTGTTCAAACTCAAGAAATCCTTGCAACAAAAGGGAATTGCTGCTAATTTAATAGAACAGACAATTGAAAAATATTTCTCATCGGAGCAACAATTACAAAAGGCGCGAAGATTAGCTGAAAAAAAATTGCAATTGATCAAAGAAAAAGAAAAGAAAAAAGAAAGAATATACCGGTACTTGATTCAAAAAGGATTTGAAAATTCAGTTGTTGCACAAACACTAAATGATTTATTTTAATTATGGATATCAATTCAATGAGTAAACAAAAGACCAGTATATTTAATTATATCATTATTGTCGAAGATGATCAGGGGTTAAACCGGCTGATCGAAAAACGATTAAATATGTTGGGCTATCGGACGCTATCGGCTTTTACCGGAAGCGAAGCGCTGGAGCTGATTCATATTCATCAAAACTTTCTATTGTTATCCGATTATGTCTTGCCTGATATGGATGCTGATCAATTGATCACCGAAGTCCATAAAATCAATAAAAAAATACCTTTTATTATCACTACAGGACGTGGTGACGAACGACTTGCTGTAGAAATGATGAAAAAAGGCGCCCTTGACTATATTTCCAAAGGGACCGGTTTTCTGGAGATCCTACCTGAGGTTATAAAGCAGGCTGAAAAAAAAATTGAGGTTGAAAACCGGCTGAACCGGACCGAAAAAGCATTACGGAATAGTGAGAGAAATTTCCGGCAAATTGTTAAAAAATCGGCAAATGGTATTTTTGTTAGGCAGAATGAAAAGTTTGTGCTGGTAAATCCAAGTCTGATTAAGTCTCTCGAATATTCCGAAGATGAGTTAATGAGTGATGATTTCGATATGATGACCATGCTGCATCCTGAATCCAAAACAAAAGTCAGAGACATTATTAAAAGTTTTTTGCAGATTGAATATGATAATAAAAATTTTGAATTAACAGCATTATCCAAAAGCGGTTCTACGATCCGGTTTGAAGTCACCCTAACAAAAATTGAGTGGAATGAAGCGCCAGCAGTGCTCGGTATTATGACTGATATAACGGAGTTTTATAAATTGAAAACCGAGATGATCAAAGCGGCAAAAAATGAATCGATCAATATTCTGGCCGGTGGGTTAGCTCATGATTTTAATAATATCTTATCGGTTATTTTAGGAAATCTGATTTTATTGAATACTCGACTTGAAAAAGATCAGGATGTTTCAGAACTGATCAACTCTATCGAGGATACAATTGCAAGTGGCACGGGGCTGACCCGGCAATTGCTTTCTTTCACGAAGGATGATGATCTGGATACGGATATTATTTCCATGCGTCAATTGCTCAAGCGAACTGTTCGTTTTACCATCAGCGGCAGTAAGGTCAAGGCGCATTATGACTTACAAAAAAATCTGGCCCCTGTTCGCGCTGACCGGCATCAAATCGTACAGGTCATCACGAACCTGGTGATCAATGCTAAGCAAGCCATGCTGGATGGCGGAGATCTTATCGTAACTGCCCGGAATATTGAAGTTGATGAAGATAACCGGATTAATTTTTTGAAAAAGGGCAAATATGTCAAAGTTTCCTTGCGGGATACCGGACCGGGTGTGGCGGAGGAATTACAGGAAAAAATTTTTGAAGCCTTTTTTTCAACCAAGAATACAGGACAAGGGCTGGGGCTCGCCACCTGTCTGACTATTTTGAAGCGCCATGAGGGCTGGGTGGAACTGGAAAATCATCCTGAATGCGGCGCGATTTTTACCTTTTATCTGCCGTCTATCAATGCTGAGATTATTGATCAGGGGAAAATTGATACAAAAAACACCTTTAAGGGCAAAGTTTTGATCATGGATGATATGCGGGATGTACGCATCGCATTGAAATATATTTTTGATGATCTTGGTATGGAGGCGAATATTGCCAATAAGGGCGAAAAGGCATTGGAAATGATACAGCGCAGTGTAGAGGAGCAGGAACCTTATGATCTGGTGATTGCTGATCTGACAGTGCAGGGCGGTTATGGTGCCGTAAAACTCCTGGAAAAAATGAAAGAACTCAATATCATGACGGATGTTTTGGTTTATAGCGGCTATTCCAATAAGTCTGAAATAAAAAATCCACAGGAACATGGGTTCGTTGGCAGCTTTACAAAACCCTTTCGAATCGAAGATCTGAAAACAAAACTGGAAGAAATACTAGACAAATAAAATGGGACTTCTTAATAAAAGCGACGATTATTATATGGAATTGGCCTACAAGGAAGCAGAAAGAGCTTTTGAGGCCGGTGAAATTCCTGTTGGGGCAATTATTGTTTATAACGAAACTATTATTGGCAAAGGATATAATCAGCGGGAAATGTTAAAGGATCCCACTGCTCATGCCGAAATGTTGGCAATCTCCTCGGCGGCTGAATATTTGGATAGTTGGCGGCTGGAAGACTGTACACTTTATGTTACCCTGGAGCCCTGTCCTATGTGTGCCGGCGCCATTCTCAATGCAAGAATTCCAAGGGTTGTTTTCGGTGCGTATGATGACGAAACCGGCATGTGCGGGTCAATTGATAATCTCTGCGATCACAACCTGATGAACCACAAGACTACGGTCATCGGTGGGGTAATGGAAAACAAATGTGAAATAATCCTAAAGACTTTTTTTAAAACGATCAGAAAACAAAAATGAGATTAATGAAAATTGTCTTGACCCCCATAAAAAATGTGTTAAATTAACTGCAGAATTTTAAGATAGTATCGAGGTAAAATTGCTAAATAAGCGAAAAATTTTTCTGACAATATTAGTATTTATATTTATTAGTATAATCACTTTTATATTTTATTTTTTGGTTCTAAAGAATCAACCTGAACCGACGGTTGTCATACCCACCCCGCAAAAATTCAAACTGATGACATTTAATATCAATCACGGAGAGGACAGCCGGGGGGGCTACGGTTTAAAGGAAATTATAGCGATCATCAGGCGTGAAAAACCTGAATTTGTTACAATAAATGATATTGACAGCAAGGCCGTGCGTACCTACCGGGAAGACCAGGCCCGCAAAATTGCCGGCAATCTAGGGATGTATTTTACTTACGGAAAAACAAAAGCGCTGGAAGGTGGCTGGAATGGGAATGCGATTTTATCGAAATATCCCTTAAAATATGCAGAAAACCGGTTTTATAAAAATCGTAATGAACCGGATAACCAGGCGCTGCTGTATGGTGTTTTCACCGCCGGTGAAAAGGAAATACATATATTTACCACAGAATTAGCAGAGGATAAAGATATTGCTGAAAAACAGAGCCAGGAAATTGTTGATCGTATTATGGATGTCATGAGTAAAGGCGCGGTAAATTCTCCGGTACTATTAGCCGGCAGTTTAAATCTGAAAGCAGACCATGTCAGTATTAAAGGCATGCGTAATTATCTTCTCAACGCCACTGGAAACGCTAAAGGAACGGAACGGTATAACTATCCCGGAAGTAATC
>CAYTLS010000090.1:0-7065 GCA_964438745.1 uncultured bacterium | reverse complement strand
ATTAACTAAAGAAGAAAAACTCTCTTTGTTGATGAATTATCTGGGCGGTATCAAAGGCACGGTTTTCCGCCAGACACAATTTGCGGAATTTGAATTGCGCATTCATGAAATGGTAGAAAAAGGGGAGCAGCTGACCGGTGAAACCCTGAATAACCTCTACAAAGAAGTAGTTGATAAATATTACGGCCATGACAAAAATGTTTGTGAAGTACCGGAATATATACAGACGGAATGGGCCTATATACCGCACTTCTACTATAATTTCTATGTCTATCAGTATTCTACATCCTATACCGCTTCTGTTGCTTTAGCGAAAAAAGTAATGGACGGTGACAAGGAAATACTGAAAAAATATATCAATTTCATTTCAGCCGGTGGATCTGACTATCCCATCAATATTCTAAAAGATGCCGGCGTGGATATGACCACATCTGAGCCTTTTGAATTGACCATGACAGAAATGAACTGGGCAATGGATGAGATCGAGAAGTTGTTGAAATAATTTCAACCGGACTTCCGACGTTTTAAAAACGTGGGAAGTCTTATTTTATAAAACTTATTAAAACTATGGAGACTAGTTTCAATATCGGGCCTTTGGGATGATTTTTCTGAAGGCCTTTTTGTTATACTTAAGAAATACACAGAAGGAAAAACAATTGAGGTATGAGTCTGATACATTAAATTAGATTAACACCGCGATTTATTGTAGTGAATAAGTCAAATAAAAGATATTCAGTAGGCTTCAGACTGCATTGCAGAAGCAAAATCCATATATCAAAAATTCCCCAGCAGTTCCTCGTGTATCAATCCATTGGTTGCCATGATTTCATCAGCATAAATATCCAGATTTTTACCGGAAAAATTTGAGAGTTTACCACCGGCCTCGCTGACAATCAGTGATCCGGCGGCCACATCCCAGGGATTGAGATCGAACTCCCAGTAGCCGTCAAACCGGCCACACGCCACATAACATAAATCCAATGCGGCAGAACCAGCCCGGCGGACACCTTGGGTCTGTCGATAAATTTTGCTGAATAATTCCATATTGCGTTCAAAATGGTCGGAGAGTTCATAAGGAAATCCTGTGGACAGAAGTGAGGATTTTAAATTTTCATTCGTTGATACCCTGATCGGCTTATCATTCAGAAAAGCGCCTTTGTCTTTTTCAGCGAAAAAATACTCCTGGATGAAAGGATTGAAAACAATTCCTAAAACCATCTCACCATTGAATTCCAGCCCGATGGATACAGCAACAAAGGGAAAGGAATGGACAAAATTAGTTGTGCCATCCAGGGGATCAATAATCCAACGGTAATTTGATGAGGTATCTTTGTTATCAGATTCTTCAGTGACAATAGAATGGTTGGGGAAGTGTTTACGTATTTTATTCAAAATGATTTTTTCTGCGCCCAGATCAATATCAGTGACCATATCCACACGTCCTTTAAATTTTTTATCACCAAAATTATCTGCATTTTTTTTGATGAAATCAGCGGCTTCTCGCCCGGCTTCCTGTATTATATCTCGTATGTCATCAGTGATCATTATACTACTCCTTGTGCTGAATATAGAAAAGCGACAACCGGAATTGTCGCTTTTAGTTTTAAAATATCGATATGAAATTAGGTTATTTTTGTCTTTGTTGCAATTTTTCTTTGTAAGTTAAATGCTTACGGGATGTATAATCCTGAGTATCTTTTTTAACAACATTGGAAAGTAAAATCAGCGCAACCAGATTGGGAATTGCCATAAAACCAATGGCCACATCACCAAACGCCCAAACCGTTTCCAATGATACAATGGCACCGAAAAAGACCATGATGACAAAGATCCATTTGTAAATTTCACCGGCTTTGTGACCCCACAAATAGAAGGCGCGGCGATTTCCGTAGTAAGACGAAGAAATCGTCGTTGAAATTGCAAAAAAGAAAACGGATATGGTAATCAGGAACCCACCGTAATCACCGGCGATGGGCGCCAGTCCGCGTTTGAAAGCCCAGGTAGTTAGGGGTGAGCCGTTTTTCATCATTTTCCCTTTCAATACCAGGTTTTCATCAAAATCATTGGTCACACTTCCGTTCTGATCCAGTTTCAATTCGCCAGTGTAGGGCTTATCATCCAGTAGAACGATGGCATCATCTACTGCTGAATGGTTGCGGATAAAATGGGCATTGGGCGCAATTCCATTGTTTATTTTTATTGTTGTATTAGTTAATAATTCACCATCTATCTCTGCATTTTCAACAACCTGAGATTCTGCAGTAATAATCTGCAGATTTGCCTGGGTATTGATCGGTAATATAACATCGTCCTTATCCTGCCAGACACCAGTTGTTACGATCACCAGGCCGGTAATGGTACAAACACTCAGGGTATCAATAAATGGCCCAAGCATGGACAAAATACCGTCACGGACATGCTCGCTACTTTTGGCAGCCGCAAAAACAATCGGTGCGCTGCCCTGACCGGCTTCATTGGAAAAAAGTCCCCGTTTGATCCCCCACATCATCATAAATAAAAAACCACTGCCGGCAAACCCGCCGATTTTAGCAGTTTTAGAAAAAGCTGATTTAAATATCAAGGCAAAAGTATCCGGGATTTCGGTAATATTAAGACCGAGTATAATCAAGCCGCCAACAATGTAAATAATACACATTCCCGGTGCTAAAATTGACGCTACCCGTCCGATTCGTTTAATACCGCCTAATACAACCATACCAACAATTGACGCCACGACCAAGCCTGTTATCCAGGTAGGTATATTGAACACAGAACGAAACTGGTCCGCAACAGTAAAGGATTGAATTGTATTTCCCGTTGCCAAAGCCGAGAGCATTACTGCGCCGCCGAAGATTACTGCCATCCATTTCCAGTTTTTTCCCAGTCCCTTTTCAATATAATACATTGGACCGCCGGCCACTTCACCATCGCGATCAATACTACGGAATTTAATGGCCAGGGTGATCTCAGCAAATTTCAGGGACATTCCCAATAATGCTGTGATCCACATCCAGAACAAAGCGCCGGGACCACCGTAATGAATCGCTGTCGCCACGCCTGCGATATTACCGATACCGACCGTTGCCGACAGGGCCGCTGAAATTGCCTGAAAGGAGGATATTTCCCCCTGATCTTCGGGATCATCATAGGCCCCGAACATGACTTTCCAGCCGTGAATGAATTTGCGAAATTGAATAAATCGCGTCTTAATAGTCCTTAAAAAACCAGTAAAAATCAATAAAACAACCATTATCGGAAAAAACTCCGGTGTGGCCCAAATTAAATCTGCAAAACTGGTTAGAAAGCGGTGAATTAAATCCATTATAATATTCCCCTCATTGTTATTTTCCTCGCAGACAAAAATATTAATCATTCTTATAACAAGCAATGAAAAAGGATATTATTTCTGTGCATTTAGAATGAAAATAAGAAAAAAAGATATTCTCAAAAAGTTGCAACTTGATAATGATCGAAATTATGTGAAAATTTAGAACCAAAATAAGGATCCTCTAAATGCCTAAAAAAATTACTGTTGACACGGAAAAGATGATTAATATAATGTCGCGACTGGATTTTTTTGAAAATTTTTCCAAACTGGATTTAAGACGGATGCTGATTCGTGAAACAGATGTTTTTCTCTTTGATAAAGCTGAACTAATACTCCGCAAAGGCAAGTCGGATTATGATTTCTACATCCTATTGTCCGGCTCTGTATCAATTGTCACGGATAATAATATTGTTAACCGAATTAATGCCGGTAGTTTTTTTGGGGAAATGTCCTTTTTGACCCACGAACCCAGATCTGCCAATGTTATTGCCAATGAAGATGCCCTGGTCATGAAAATAGATAATGCTGTCATGGAACGGCTACATCTTTCCGTAAAAAATAAAATCAAAGATAAGATCATACACAGGTTGATTGATAATATCAAAAAAATGAATACATTGCTGGATGATAAATCCGGCCGGAAATGAACTTTTTCCAATAAATATGAGATACTGTCTAATTATTTTCGATAGAATATAGTGATACAACTAAAAAGGAGATGAGCAAATGTCAAAAACCGCATTAATTACAGGCGCATCCGGAGGCATAGGACGAGAAATGGCAAACACTCTGGCCGCAAAAAATGTCAACCTGGTATTGGTCGCCCGTAGCGAACATGTTTTAGAAAAAATGAAACTGGACCTGGAAGCACACCATAATATTATGGTTTTTAATATTGTCCGCGACCTGAGTGAAATTGATTCAGCCAGGGATATCTACGATATTGTTAAACTAAAAAACATATCGATTGACTATTTGATCAATAATGCCGGATTTGGTGATTATGGTAAATTTTTCAACACTGATTGGGAAAAAGAATATGCTATGATACAACTCAATATTGTGGCCCTGACTTACCTCACCAAACTATTTCTCCATGATATGCTGGAAAGAAATGCGGGTAAAATTATGAATGTGGCCTCTACAGCTGCTTTTCAACCCGGGCCGTTGATGGCAGTTTATTATGCCACCAAAAGTTTCGTCCTTTATTTATCCGAGGCAATTGCCGAGGAAATTGCTGATAGTAATGTCACGATCACAACCCTTTGCCCCGGCCCCACTGGAACCGGGTTTAAAGACAATGCTGAATTGGGGGATTCCGGATTATTTAAGCGGGCAAAAATTGCTGACGCGGGTGATGTCGCAACCTATGGCATAGCGGCGATGTTGAAAGGCAAACGGCTGGCAGTTCATGGAATCATGAATAAAATTATGGCCTTTTCCAATCGATTATTGCCAAGAAAACTGATCCTAAAAACTGTTCACCAATTATCAAAAGAAAAATGAAAATATTACTGGTTTTTGATTCCTTTAAGGAAAGTATCAACGCGATTGATCTCTGTGACTTTTTGGAATGCGAAATAATTTCAAAAGCACCGGACAGTCAGGTTATAAAACAACCGGTTTCTGATGGGGGAGAGCATTTTCTGGAAATAATGATGAGCAATCTTCCTATGCAAGAGATTGCAGTGGATGTATCCGGCCCGCTGGGTAATTCGGTGAAAGCAATTTATGGAATTCATAACCAAACCGCTTACATAGAAATGGCTCAGGCCGCCGGGCTCCAATTACTATCAGAGGCAGAAAAGAATCCATTTAAAACATCAACCTTTGGTTTAGGACAGATAATCAAAGATGCTGTTAGTCAGAATATTACGAGTTTTGTTCTTGGGATTGGCGGGTCGGCGACGTGTGATGGTGGCGCCGGTATGGCCCAGGCGCTGGGTTTTGAATTTTATGATAAACAAGGCAAACTGATTGCTGATCATATGACCGGCCAATTGATTGGTAAGATCGCCGGTATAAAAGCGCCCATTCTGCCGGTACTTAAAATTAAAGTCGCCTGCGATGTCAATAATCCCTTATTGGGGAAAAGAGGCGCGGTTTATACCTATGGGATTCAAAAAGGTGCGGGTAACCATGACTTGCCGATTCTTGAAAAAAACATGGAAAATTTGAATCAACTCTTTCAGACAAATCTGTGTCGAAAAATTTCTGAAATTCCGGGTGCCGGTGCCGCCGGCGGATTAGGCGCGGGGTTGATTGCATTTTTGGATGGTCAACTGGTATCCGGCAGTAATCTTGTACTGGATATATTAGGGGTTGATGACCTGGTAAATGAGGTTGATCTTATCTTAACGGGCGAAGGAAAATATGATGTCCAATCCGGACAGGGAAAGATCGTTTCAGAAATTGTTTCAAGATGTAACCAGCAAAATAAGCCTGTGATTGGAATTTTCGGGAAATATGAGGCTGATGATCCGGCAATATTTCAGGATGTCATTCAATTGGTCGATTTTGGAGATTCTGTGCATACTATTAAATGTCCAAGACCGTATTTGCGCCAGGCGGTTGACGATTTATTAAAGAATCTTTCATCTTAACCGCTGAGGATTTTTGTAGCACGACCATCCTGGTTGCTTAATGCCTGCATGTGCATCAAGTCCGGAACTAATCATAAAGATAAAGTCAGCCCATTAACAAGCATTATACAAAGGAAAAATGGGATCTGTTTTCTGTTGTTGGCTTTGAAAGAAATCAAATTTCCTACCGAAAATTTGATAAGCGAACCGGATATTCGCTATACAGCAGATCAATCCCTGGCCTTTCTCAGAAACGCCAGGGATTTTTTAATTTATTTCGCCACCAGGTTAATGATCTTCCCGGGGATAACGATTTCTTTCACAATAGTTTTGTCTTCCAGAAATTTCTGCACATTGTCGATGGCTTTTGCTTTTTCCAGGTGTTCTTCTTTGTTGGCATCTTTGGCAATGGTCAACTGACCGCGCACCTTACCGTTTATCTGTACGCCAATGGTCACGGTATCTTCAGCCAGAAGTTCATCATCATATACCGGATAAGGCAAATATGCCAGATCACTGTCATGACCCAATATTTTCCACAATTCTTCAGTAATATGCGGCGCTAATGGATTCAGTAAGTGAAGAAATGACTCTAAGACAGACAAGGGTTTCACTTTCTGTTTGTTCATTTCATTGACAAAAACCATTAACTGGGAAATACCGGTATTATATCGAATATTCTCCGTATCTTCTTTTACTTTTTTAATAGTTTTGTGCAGCGTTGTCAAAACATCTTTCGAGGGTTCGATATCTTTCACATCATTGTTTATTTTCCCATCATCATCGACGAATAAATTCCAAACACGATTGAGAAAGCGCGTGATGCCTTCAATGGATTTGGTATTCCATGGTTTGGTTCGTTCCAGCGGTCCCATAAACATTTCATAAAGACGAAAGGCGTCGGCGCCATATTCATCAATAATTACATCCGGATTGATGACATTGCCACGGGACTTTGACATTTTCTCACCATCCTCACCGAGGATCATACCCTGGTTGATCAATTTCTGAAAAGGTTCCGGTGTACTGACATAGCCCAGGTCATACAGCACTTTGTGCCAGAAGCGTGAATAGAGGAGATGTAAAACCGCATGTTCCGCCCCGCCGATATAGAGATCAACCGGCATCCAGTATTTTTCCTTGTCCTTATCCCAG
>CAYTLS010000089.1:0-7092 GCA_964438745.1 uncultured bacterium | reverse complement strand
AGCGGTTGTGTATTCTTGCGCCATGACAAATGTAGCACTTAAAAGTAGCATAAAAATAACTGGAATAATTTTTTTCATTATTTCCTCCTAATTTAATATCAAAAGATATTAATAATTTAATATTTACATTCATTCAACTAATATTAAATAAATAAAATTATCACAGAAAGTCAAATTTAACATATAACTTTAGTAAAGGATAATTACTACATGTCCATCCTATTCAGGATTATCGGATCATTGAAAATAATTTATGTTTTATGACAATAGGAATTGTCATCCACAGAGTGACTGGAGGTACATGAGTTGCTAACTTTATTACACAATCTTTTACTCATCCCCCAAATATTACGCTCCCCAGGTCTTACTCGTTCCCAAAGTGAATTTACTCATTCTCAAATTGTATTTGGGAATGTTTCCATCTTGAACTCCGGTACTGATTCCCAAATATAATGTGGGAACCAGCAGGTTTATTTCAATCCCAGACTTTTACAGGTTCGATGATAATTGGAAGGTGCCAGACCCAATTTTTCCGCGGCCTCGGCATCGGTGGCACTATTATCCCGGACAAACTGAAAATATTTGGCTTTAAATCGCTTCTCCATTTCCACAACCGGAAGAATATTTTCCGATGAATAGACCGGCGGCACGAACTGATTTTCAAGTTCCAGTCCCTGAATCACCACCCCTTCATCAATAACATCATCGGCAATGATCACCAACCGCTGCATCACATTTTTTAGTTGCCGCACATTTCCAGGCCAATCATAAGCCTTCATTTTATCCAGCGCTTTCGGTGTAATTTGTTTTGGCAGCATTCCTAAATCCTGTGAAAAGATATTTATGAAATAATCAATCAAAACCGGAATATCTTCACGGCGGTCCCGCAGCGGCGGAATTTTGATTTGCAGGATATTGAGACGATAATAGAGATCCTGCCGGAATTTTTTCTCTTCCAGCAATTGTTTTATATCACGATTCGTGGAGGCAATTACACGGACATCCACCTGATGTTTGCGCTTGCGCCCGATTTTATCAATTTCACCATCTTGCAAGACACGGAGCAATTTGGCCTGCAGATCCATGGGGAGTTCGCCGATCTCGTCCAAAAGAATTGTGCCTTTATCCGCCCGCTCAAATAAGCCCTGTTTCCCTTTTTGGGCACCGGTGAACGCCCCCTCTTCATAGCCAAAGAGTTCCGATTCGATCAGGTCTTTGGGAACAGCAGCACAATTCATGGTGATATAATTTTCATACTTGCGCTGGCTTTGATAATGAATATTGGCCGCCACCAGTTCTTTGCCGGTTCCCGACTCTCCCAGAATCAGCACATTGGCATTGGGCCGGGCATACTTGGTTATCAGTTTTTTTAAATCGAGCATAATCGACGATTCACCAATGAGCGGTTTTGAGGATATGATTGTGTTGATCTTGCGGTCCAGTTTTTCTTCCGATTGTTTCTTACTGATCTCCAACTGTCGTTTATCAAAGGCATTGAAAATGGTCAACACAAAATCTGTAGGTTGATAGATGTAATCCTCAATATCCACCGGATACTTGGTACCAAACCAGTAAGCCCCGGCAGCGATCAGACGGTTGGCAAAATCAATATCACTCTGGTTGACAGTCATTTTTGTGATCACAATTATTGGTAATGTTTCATCCAGAACCTTGATTTTCTCCACCAGTTTTTCACCATAAAGGCCACCGGAAATTCGATAATCCATAATCACCACATCGTAATTATCACGGGATAACTTTTGTAACGCCGTTATTCCATCTGAAACTATGGTTTTCAGGTCGATACGGTTAGAAAACGGGTTGATTGTGTTTTTAACCCGCTGAATATCAAATTCTTCATCCTCTATCAGCAGTAATTTTATCTTTTCGATCATCGGTTATCCTTTAATTCTAATGATGAAACGAGCACCATTCTCATGGTTTTCCGCATCCATTTCCCAACCCAGCCGTTTGGTGGCGATTTCCCAGGCCAGAAAACAACCATAGCCGGAATTATCCATTCGATCTTTGGATGAGATATGCTCCATAAATATTTTTTTAATACCTTTATCATTCAACTCCAGGTATTTTGCTGAAATCCCCCGACCATTATCTTCAATAATAATCTGTGACAGATTTTTCTCCTGAAAATAGCGGGTAATAATTCTGACTGTCACAGCTTTATTATTATTGTGATCAATACTATTCTGAATCAAAGGTTCCAGAACTTCCCACACAACATATTCATTGATATGGACTTTTGGAAGGTTTCGGTCCAGATTCAGATCAAAGGTAAACATTTTTTGGGCCCGATGCACGCGACCAAAAATATTTTTCGTCAAAAATTCCAGCAATTGATTTAAGTCTGTATTGAAAACCGGCCCGCGAATCACACTGATGGGCGGATTATAGGATTTCATGTCATAAATCACCCGGGAAATAAAATTGGCATATTTGGTGATCTTTTTACGTATATCCTTTTCCTTGATCAACCGCACATCTTCTTTGATAAAACCCATCACTTTTTCGGCTTTATGGTGGGTATGATATATGCGCCGGGTGAAGAGAGCTTCCTTTTCATGACTGATTTTATCAGCAATTTGCTGCTGCTCTTTCTGAAATAATTGTTTCTGGGCAGTATCTCGTTCCCGCACAACGTAGGATGTGATCAGAAACATTGCAAACAACCCAAGGATAATCAGCACTGAAAATACAGTTCCCGATTCATTGTAAATGGTCTTGATCTCTTTGGAAATACCTCCGATATCAGGTACGATTTTCATATACATGGCCCCTTTTAATTCTCCCATGGGAACAAAGGGAACATAAACATGAAAAATGTGTGAATCAATGGTTGTACATTCGATCTGTTCTTCACTGAAAAAAGACTCTTCAATCTTGTGAAAAAAGATCAAGGCTTCATGATGCTGAAGGCTGTCAGGTTTTCGAATAGCCTGATCTTCCAGAAAATATCGATATAAATCCATGCCATCATCCACTGTGATCAGACTGTCTCCCTGGAAAAGGATCACGCAAATATCTTTAACATTGGGCTGCAGGTATTTTTGACTGAGAATAATATTAAAGGAACGAATGGCATTGCGAATTTCTTCATTGCTGCGATTTGGGTTGAGCATGTTGTGTTCCAGGAGTAATTCCATGGAAGTTGCGCTCAGGTCGGCCAAATTTTCCGCCAGGTCTCGCCGATAGATTTCCATATTTCTGGATAATAAAGAAGCAGAAAAGCGATTATTGATAATAGATAAACTGACCTGGAAAAATATCAGTACTAAAATCAACGCAATCAGATGCTGAATTTCAAAATGATAATTCTTAATTTTTTTTAGCCATTTCATCGGTATCTGGCTCCATATTTTTTACCCGACAATTCCTGAATCTTATGGGATACCCGTTGCAACCCTTCCTCAATTGAAACCTGCTGCTTGAGCATACTATTAATTGAATTGGACAAAATATCTGATTTGACAGTATAGTTAGGAATGTAGGGGCGATACACCCAATTGCTCATCATCTCCCGCAAATCTTTCAAATAAGGATAATCCTCAAGCAATTTTTCATCAGAATATAGGTTTGCTTTGATTGGCAGATATCCGGCCTCCCTAAATAAAATACGCTGAGCTTCATCAGTCAGAATATATTTCAAAAAAAGTGATGCCTCCCGTTTATGATCGGAAGATTTCGACATCATCAGATTCCAGCCACCAAACATTGCGGCTTTATTATTGAAATGCGGCAAAGGCGCCAGACCAATATTTTTCTTAATCGCTGGGCCGCCGCTGACATTATCAATTTCCCTTAAGAAGCCGGGCCATCCTCTGAAAAATGGAACATTTTCCTCAATAGCATGAGCATAAACAGCCGCTTCATCATACCCTGTTACAGCAGTGGGAGACATCTGATATTTATAGATCAGATCATATAAAAACTGACTGCTTTGTTGGATAGGCGGTCTGTTGAGGTTTTTAAACAATTCCGAGACCACATCCCGATCAATACTTCCAGCCATTTCAGACAGATTACAAATCAAACCTTCATAGTTATAACCCTGGAAAAGGTAGAAGGGTTGATCAGAATCCACAGCTTTATGCAGGTCAATTAGTTCCTGCCAGCTGATAGAATTTTTTATGCGACTTTCCAGGTTTCCGGTAGGATCTATTCTGTTTACAAAATCTTTTCTATAAAAAAGCACCCCAATATCCACATGGAGTGGTATACTCACCCACTGATTGGCCTGCTCCTCTGCCTTCAACGCTTCAGGTAATATACCACGACGGTCTTTGTCTGCCAGATAAGGGTCCAGGGGTTCTGCCCATTTTGCAAACCTTGAGACGCTGATGCAATCGACCGTAAAGATATCTATTTTACTATTTTTATTGCGTAATGACCGGGCAATCAGCTCCTTGCGTTCATTAGTGGTAAATTTTTCAAAGGGCAGGTTGATGGGTACCACTTCAATTTTATTGCGATGTTTATGATTAAAGTTTTTGATCAGCCTGAAATGTGCAGAGGTCATATTATCCGCGAAGTAAATCTTTTAGTATCGCTTTCTTTTTTATTGGAGAAGTCCAGCGGTATCTGATAAAAAATCAAGGAGATCAGGATTGCTGTGATGACGATCAAAAAGATGGCGGTGTATCGTGACATTCTATCTCCCGTAAATTATTTTTGTTTCACTCCTTCGGAGTTTTACTATTATTTTCTTTTGTCCACGGGTTAAAACCCGTGGCTATTATGGTTTATTCCCTTTAGGAATCTTTAACTACAATCAAATCTATCTAAAAGACTACGAAGTCGATTATTATTTCTTCCCTCCTGAAATTGAAAACTATCTATCTTCTCCAGACGACTACGAAGTAGTCCAACAACAATAGCCATAGGCGCCAGCCTATGGAAAAAGAAGCATCACAATTAACTACGAAGTAGTTTGACTTCCTCCGGTCCCAATATCACAGATCTAGTTATTTTAAAATAACGTGAGTTCGAACTAAGAAAATAGCTCATTTACATCAGTTTTACAACCCCCTTGTTCCCCCTTAGCAAAGGGGGACACGAATTGAAAGACACTTTTTTACATTATATTAATATTTTCCCAACCATGAACAAAGGGATTAATTTACACGCACCACCTTTGCTCCATGGATAATCGCTTTGTTGACCGCCTTATTCATGTTTTCACAATCGGCATCGTAGATCAATTTCAGATCATTCACACCGCTCTGCATTTTAATTCTGATCGGACTACTCACACCGACTTCTTCCCAATTCTCAGATCCTCGTTGCGGAAAAACCAACGGCGCAACAATCTGCTCGTTGACTGAAAGTTTACGCACAGCACACTTATTACTGGTATTAATCGGTCCGGCACCATTGCTATATTGAAAATATAGATAATAATCACCGGCTTCCTCGATATCAATCGTAAATCGGTCTTCTGTGGATTTTTTGTGATCTATCCAGTATTCCGCCTTACCAAACAATTCTTCTGCTGTTAGCACTATCTTATCATTGATGATTTTGACCGGTTCCGATAGAAAAGATTCCAGACCATCAGCACTAATTGTTTTTACCTGATATTCATTTAGATTTTGATCTGGAGTAATGGATGCTTCTGTCTTAATCGTTTCATGTATTCTTTTGCCATTATAAAAAACGACATAGTGATCTGCCCCGGGGATTGCCTGCCATTTGAGCATCTTCCCTTCCAGTTTAACTATTGGTGTTTCCGGTGCATATTGATTATCAACCAAATTCAATTTTTCCTGCTTTGTAAATCTATTCGCCATTGTGATCACAATAGTATGGGTACCGTATATATCGCCGGAAATTGCAGATGAATCCAGAGTCGAGCCATCCATTGATATGCTTTTAATCTCATTTCCCCAGCCCTGAATTTTTATGTCCAAAACGGCATCTCTGTAAGTGAAGTTACTGAGTTGGAATTGACCGGCATAATTTTTTGGAATCGCCGGCCTAAAGGCCAGTCCATCTGCCGAAAATTCCATTCCAAAGAATAACTTGTAGATCATCGCCAGATCGCCGGCAACACTCCACAATTGACGCTGTGAATTGATCTCAGTGCCCATAAAATCACCGGTTTCCGCCACCATATTTTCATAATTGGACAGATAAAGAGCAGCACTTCGATAAATGGATGCCAATCCATGATTCAGGGCTGCAATATTGTTGCCCTTTTTCGCTGCCAGTGCCCAATAAGAAACCACAAAGGGCCAGATACCATCGTTATGATAGGACGGAATATTGGGAATCTGTGGATAAATGCAAGTAGGGCCGAAATCAATGACCGGCATTTCTGCCAGAATTCGTTCCGTTTGCTTTTCATCGGCAATGTCAAAGAGAACGCAGAGTGCTTCCCCCAGAGTTTCTGATTTTGGTGATAAACTCATAAATGTTCGTCCATACAAATATTGTCCGTAATATCCTCTTTCAGAAATCCATAAGTGCCGATTGATCGCCTCTTTAACCTGCCTGGCAATGTGCTGATACTTTGTGCCTTCTTCATTCAGAAGGGGTGCCATTTTGCCAAGGATCCGAAAAGTTTCACAAAAAGCAGCATTGGTACCGAGATTCATGGAGCGGTAAATATCCTTCGGCTCCATCCAGCACGGATAGGTCTGTTCCCGCCAGTCCAAAAAAGAAGATTCCCCGCGAAAGAGTCCATATTTTTCATCATAAACAATTGCCAGATCAGTTTCAGCAGAATTTTTAATAATTTCATAAACCTCTGCCAGCCAATCCTTGTCACCGGTGACTTTATAGACTTCCCAGGCAGCCACTGCCCAAATCGTACGATCTGAAGAAACCGGCCAGGATCCACCCGTTCCCGTATCCTGAATAATTCGATCCTCATCAACTTTTTTCATCAAACTTTTTTGAGAAATTTCCGGCGCAATGGCCGCCAGTGAGAGAATAATACTGTAGGAAATATCGCGGGTCCAGACGCCCGGCCATTTGGCGCCGGCCATAAGGGTGCTGTCCTCCCGAATGTCTAAGAGCAATTCCTCCAATGACATATTGTAAAGTGCATCCAGCAAAGGAATATCACTTTCAAGT
>CAYTLS010000088.1:0-7163 GCA_964438745.1 uncultured bacterium | reverse complement strand
CCGATCACTGCCACCGGTAAGAGTTTTGAGGTTTTCCGTAAAACCATAACAAAAATAACCAGACCGATTACAATTGACAAATTAACAATACCAACAAGTTCATTCCCCTGCAAATAAGCCAGTATGCCATGAAAAACCAGAAAAAATCCACCGATAAAACATGTCAACATGAGTACAAAGTATTTTCGTCTTTCTTCAATGGAAAACCGGACTCCCGGTATCCTGGGCTGCAAAGCATGTAATAATTTTTTCAGTAGTCTAATCATTCTTTTTTTCTATTGGTAATTCAATTACAAATGCGGTATTGTTATTTTTTTTCGATTCTACCCACATTTCACCATTATGATTTCGGGCAATTATGAAATAGGACACCGACAGACCAAGCCCTGTTCCGCTCCAGGTTCTTTTTGTTGTAAAAAAGGGCTCGAATATTCTCTTTCTGATTTCAGGTGGTATTGGAGGGCCATTATTTTCAAATTCTATATATATATTTCCATCCTTTGAAAAAACATTGATGATAAAGGTGGGGGCTGTATTTCTATCGCCACTCATCATTGCTTCCGCGCCATTTTTTAAAATATTCATAAAAACCTGCTGAATTTTTGTTTCTTCACATTTTATTTTAGGTTGGTCTTCAGCATAATTTTTTATGATGTTAATTTTCATGAAATCATATTTTTTCTTCATATTATAATCGGTTTTAAGAATTTCTAAGGTGTTGTCGATTATTACCGGCATTTTCATATATTTGAATTTAGATTCGCTTTTACGGGCAAAACTCAACATGTTTGTAATAATTTCAGCGGCTCTCACTCCTGCGCTATTTATCAAATCCAGATGTTTTGTGATATTGCGCTCCTGAATATATTGCTGTACTTTTTCAAGGTCCAGATCCAGTTTTTTCGCAACTGCAAAATTATTCGGCAGATCCCGGGAAAATTTATTTTTGATTACCATCGCATTTTGCAGCATACCGGCGATAGGATTATTGATCTCATGAGCCATTCCCGCCGCCAGTCCACCGACAGACATCATTTTTTCAGACTGGATCATCATTTCTTCTAACTTGATACGTTCCGATATATCATCGATCCGGATGACAGCGCCGGTTCGGTTTTGATCTTCCAGCGGATAAATCGTTATCTCAAGAAAAAATGACTTATCAAATAAAGAGAGATTGTTTTTCTGTATTTGCTTGGGTTTTCTATCTCTGATAATGTTCGCGATCATTTGTTGGGAAAGATCCAGATAGGGAAGCAGGGTAAAAATATCCCGGCCAATGATTTTTTGGTTGGACAGCCGGAAGAATTTTTTCGCATTGTCATTGATTTGCGTAATCTTGCCGGTGGCGTCAATTCCAATAATTGAGGACGGCATAGAATTGATTATATTAGAAAGATAGTTCTGGAAAAACCGTAGTTTGTTTTCTGCTTTTTTACGATCAGAAATATTAATACAATTTCCAAAAATGTCAATATTTTGCCGGTTATGTTGGAAAAAGGGAATAGAATTCCATAGCAATGTCAGGGGTTTTCCACTTTTGGTTTTGATCTTAATTTCCAGGTTACGCTGGTTTTGATGTAGAATTTTATTTTTAATATCTGCAATCCTGCTTTCATCGGTTTCATCCAACAGATCCCATAACTTTTTTTCATAGAGTTTTTGTTCTTCATATCCAGTCAGTTTTACACCGGCAGGATTTATAAAGGTTATTCGGCCATCATTTTTCAGCCCGCAAATAATATCCGGAGAGCCATTTATAATACCCATGGAAAAATCACGTTCCTCACGAATTTCGGTCCGGTATTTTTCAATTGATACAATCATATTGTTGATGGTATTTTTTAGCGTATTGATTTCCCGGGTCGTGGTTTTCAGGGTTAATTTTTCCGGTAATCCACTGGAGTCTGTGATTTTTATCCGGTCAATCAATAATTTTAGGGGTTTTGTGATACTGCGGCTGATTAGCAGCGAAAGACCCAGGGCGATAACAATAAACAACAGGGTATTAAACATAATACTATTGGTCAGTTTGCGAACTTTATGATCAAAGTCATATTTATAAACCGACACGCAAATATACCATCCCAGTGGCTCAAATTTATTTATAAAAACCCGCTTTGGATAAATAAAATTTTCCCGGTCATCAATTCTGTTCCACATATATTCCATATATTTTCCACCGGAATAATAGGCCTTTTTTATATCGTTCAGGATTTTATTACTGGTCGTTGGATTTATCAGATTTTCACCGCTGCGGTTGGCCAGATAAGGATGGACGTACATAAAATTATCTTCACCAAAAATAAAGCAATAACCACTTTCCGATACCATTCGTTTTGCGATGGTTTTATTTAGCTGTTCGACTACACGGCTGATTCTTTGATTGGTCTTGACCTCAATATCATCCATGTAAACGCCTGAGCCAATGATCCAATCCCAGGGTTCGAATAATTTTACAAAAGAGAGTTTCGATTTTCTTCCTGATATTGGCGGATCACCTGGTTTCGGCCAGAGATAGCGAACAAACCCCTGCTTTTTTTTAGTGGTGATATCGACCATTTCGACAAATAAGTTTTTGTTGCTGCCCAACACCGCATTGTAAACCGTATCATCCAGTATCTTACCATTCAATTCCGGTAAAAAGGAGTGCGAGATCATTTTTGGAAAAGGTTTTTCCCGGTTTGTGACCCAAAAATATCCAATACCGTCATCAAATTTTATATTATTCAGAATATCTGTAGCCAGCTGTTTTGCTTCCTGGTTATGCAATTCTCCCCGCATAACTTTTTCATGGATCTGCTTTAGGGTACTATGCAGGATCTCGATATTATTTTGGAGCTCTTTTTTTCTGCGTTCAACGATAGAAGCATTAAAATTATGGATATTATCGTATTCGGTCTGAATATTTAATTTTATGGTTTCCAGTAGATTTACTGCATTGTTATCCAGTGCTGCTGATAATTCGGCTTCCGCTTTTCTTTTGACGATTAACATGGTTGTTAAAAGTGAAAAAATTACAAGAGCAACGCTGAAAAGTATAATTTTGGATTTAAGCGAATTAAGAAACTTCATTCTCAACCTACCAGC
Source organism: uncultured bacterium (assembly GCA_964438745.1). Classification (GTDB taxonomy): domain Bacteria; phylum Fidelibacterota; class UBA2242; order UBA2242; family JAFGTP01; genus JAFGTP01. The sequence goes on along the minus strand of CAYTLS010000088.1, from coordinate 4,073 downwards.
GGTAATTCAATAATAAATTTTGGATTTGTAATCTCTTCCGATTCTACCCACATGGCGCCATTATGATTTTTCGTAATGATAAAATAGGAAACGGAAAGCCCCAGTCCGGTACCCTTTCCAATCCCTTTCGTGGTATAAAAGGGTTCAAAAATCTTTTTACGGTTTTCCTGATCAATACCGGGTCCATTATTTTCCAGTTCGATTCGGGCTAAATTATTTACCCTGAAAATACGTATGAAAAATTTTGGTTGGGTACCTCTCTTCATAACCGATGACATTGCTTCAGCACCATTTTTTAAAATGTTCAAAAACACCTGTTGCATTTTAGTCTCTTCACACAAAACAGGGGGCATATCAGCCTGGTATTCTTTGATAATTTCTATTTTTTTGAAATCGTAATGTTTCTTCATATTGTAATCATTTTTAGCCAGATCCAGTGTTTTGTCCATAATTTCACGCAAATCAGAGGATTTGAATTTTGACTCACTTTTTCGGGCAAAACTGAGCATGTTGGAAACCAACTCGGAGGCGCGCTGACCGGATTTATTGATTAGTTCCAGCTGTTTGATAATCTTTCTTTCAATTACAAACTGTTTAATGAGATCAAATTCTATTCCAAGTTTTTTAGCAATTTCAATATTTTTGGGTGAATCAGTGGTGAACCGGTTTAAAAGAACCGCCGCATTTTGCATCATTCCGGCCAGGGGATTATTAATCTCATGAGCCATTCCGGCGGCCAGTCCTCCGATGGACAGCATCTTTTCTGACTGAATCATCATTTCTTCCATGTGAATTTTTTCTGTAATGTCATCAATTCTGACTACAGCACCTTCGACGCCATTACTGGTCAACGGAAAGATCAAAACGTCTTCTATTATTTCTTTTTCGTTTTTCTTCCGATACTGTCGCGGTATATTTTGGATTGTTTTGGAGACAATACTGAGTTTTATCTTTTGTTGAAGTTTGTTGAAAGCTGGCAAAAGTCTGTCCAGTGGGATATCAAGGGCTTCTTCGCGATTAATATTCGTTCGCTTTTCCGCATGAGAATTCCAATGAGTCACCTTCATGTCTTTATCAACTCCCATTATCGCTGATGGCATGGAGTTGATGATATTGCTGATATAGTTCCGGGTTTTCTTGAGGTCTTCTTCGATCAACTTTCGGCTTGTGAGATCACTAAACACAACAATTCCGGCAATCACTTTGCCTGAATTATTATAAATCGGAGCGGCATTGGCCTGAATCCAGTGTTTTTGATTACGTTGATCAATGATGATCAATTCTTTATCCTGGGTATATAGTCCTTCGGAAATAGCTCTGGCAAGGGGCTGTTCTTCATCTTTATAAGCTGTTCCGTCCAAATGATAAATATTCCAGCGGATAGTCTTGGATTGGGGATCAATCCCGTTAATTTTGTTATCACCGGTACCACTGATCTCTAAGGCTGTTTTATTGGCAATTCTGATTTTTTGATCCGGCGCATCAGCTATGATTATGCCCACCGGCACTTGTTCCATAGCGGTATTAAGCAGATCGCGAATCTCTTTGATTTCTTCCTCCTGTTTCCTTTTTTCCGATATATCTTCCAGTGTAACCAGAATTCTTCCTCCTGGTAAAACAACGGACTTGAAATTGATATCTTTTATCTGATTGTTTTTACAGTGAATTTTAAAAATAACATTACTACGGTTTTCGCTGCTGGCGAGTTGCCAGTCTTTTAAGACAATTTCACGATATTTTTCATCGGGATAGGCTATTTCAAACCAATTCCCAAGGGTTTTAATTTCATCAAAATCATATCCGGATATTTTATGGAAGGCTTTATTGGTAAAAAGCAGGGTGCCATCCGGTCCAATGAGTGTAACGCCTATTGGGATGGCATCATTGATTCCTTTCTGCAATTCTTTTTCTTTTGTTAATTCCCATTCTGTTTTTTTTAATTTATCAATATTTACATGAGTGCCAGCCAGCCGGGTTGGTTTACCCGCTTTGTTTCTTTCCACTATTTTGCCTGTTGCCAATATCCATAACCATGTTCCCTGTTTATGACGCATACGGAATTCAGCTCTGAATTGATCTTTTATTCCGGCGATGTGTTCCCTGATCTGTGTTTTTGCATGCTGGAGGTCGGCCGGATGCACCAGGTTTTCCCAGGTTTGGAAGGTTACCGGCTGCAGTTCTTCAAGTCTATACCCAATCATTTCCGCCCAGTAATGATTAATCGTCACTTTTTCAGGATAGAGTTCCCAGTCCCATAGTCCGGCACCAGTGCCCGTGATTGCCAAATCAAGCCGTTCTTTTTGACTTTTTAGTTTGGTTTGCAGTTCTCTTGTCTGAATCATCTGGTTATGAATGGACACACTGATGATCATGGGAATTGTCAGGTTTGCAAAGGGGGTTAAATGGATAAAATTTATGTTCAGTGCGCGGTGGAGTATATCAAATATAATAAAAACAAGATAGACGATGGTAATTACAATAAATGTATTTTTACGGGTTCGGGTTTTTGCATTCATTATGGATGTCACAAAAAGATAACTTATGCTAATTATGATCAGCGCCCAGTAAATGTAGGCGAATACGAGATAGTCTCCATCCAGGAAATACAGGGTTTCCCGCCATGGCAATTGAACTTCCCGGAATTCATGTATTTTGCTGTAAAAAAGCATATTTTTCTGAGAAATTCTGATAAAGGGCAGCAATACCCAGACGACAGTGATTATCCAATGGGGTTTCGTTGAAGGGTAATTGGAGTAATGATAACAAAGCCATGCCAGGGCAATAATAATCGCGGATTGTATGAATATTAATGCAATCCAGTAGGGCATATATTCTGCGAGATTATCAATTTGGGGTAATGTATATTCCAGAAAATTGAATATAATTGATATCACCAATAAAATAATTACCCAAAAATTGATCGTTCTTTCAAAATTCTTCATATAGAGAATGATGTGATAGATCATCATAAAAAGGAAAAAACCGGTGGCAATTAATAGTGTATTCAAGTAATAACTCATTTTTTTAGACCCCCCGATTGTTTTTCGATTGGTAATTCAATAATAAATCCAGGCGCATCCCCGGCTTTCAACCCCATTTTTCCGTTATGATTTTCAGTGATGATGAAATATGAAACAGAAAGTCCCAATCCGGTACCTTCACCGATTCCTTTTGTTGTATAAAAGGGTTCAAATATTCTTTTTTTAATTTCCTCAGGAATAACCGGACCATTATTTTCAATTTCTATCCGCATGTGGGTTTCTGTCGGAAATATTCTAATAGTGAAACATTGCTTTTGGTTTGGTGCCGGAGAATAGGTCATGGCTTCAGCGCCGTTTTTGAGAATATTTATAAAAACTTGTTGGATTTTTATGGGATCACAGTGGACTTTGGGTAGATTTTTAGCATAGTCGGTGTGGATATTGATTTTTTTGAAATCATAGTTTTTCCGCATGTTGTAATCATTGGCAATTAAATTAATAGAATCCTCCATAATCCCGGCAATGTCACAAGGGATAAAATGGGCATTGCTCTTTCTGGCAAAACTTAACATACTATTGACTAATTTTGAGGCGCGGTGACTGGATTTCGTAATCATATCCAATTGGATAGGAACGCGTCTCATATTTAGATATTGCTGAAGTTTCATGAAATCCAGCCCGATAGCTTCCGCCGCAGTGATATTTTTGGGTGTATTTTTGGTCAGTCTGTTTCTGAGCACTATTATGTTTTGTAATATACCTGCCAGAGGATTATTAATCTCATGGGCCATGCCTGCGGCGAGTCCGCCGACTGAGAGCATTTTTTCTGATTGAATCATCATTTCCTGCATATTCACAGTTTCGCTTATATCATCAATTCGTATAACCGCGCCGGGTTTGTCGAAATTTGTCAAAGGATAGACTGTAATTGTTTCATGTATAATTTTTCCTTTATGCCGGCGGCTTAATTTTTCAATGATTTCTGTCTGCTGCTGCGCTATACTTGCGACGATTTTATCTATTGTTTTAGAATCATAGGGGAGCAGGTCATAAGCCCGCCTGCCCAACACCGGTTTAGTGACATTGGCAAAT
>CAYTLS010000087.1:5452-7200 GCA_964438745.1 uncultured bacterium | reverse complement strand
GGCGGATTGAAGTTTTTTGTCTGAATGGAAAATGGAACAGGATTTTTATCGCCGTACTGAACTTCCATTTTATGAAAATCGATTGAGTCCCTGTGAATTCTTGGGGGGGTTCCGGTTTTTAATCTGCCACTTTGAATACCAATTCTTTGTAGTGATTCAGTTAAACCATAGGATGACCGCTCATCCCAGCGACCACCTTTGATTTTTTGGGTACCTACATGCATCAATCCGTTTAAAAAAGTACCGCAAGTAAGTATTAAAGCTTTGCATGAGATGACGCCGTGTTTTTCTGTTTTAACTGAATTGATTTGATTGTTATCAACACCTACTTCAATAGCTAGATCCTGTAATACTTCCAGGTTTTCTGTAGTATTAACAATTTTTGACATCAATGATGAATATTGCAATTTATCTGCCTGGGCACGCGGTGACCAGACTGCGCGGCCTTTTGATTTGTTAAGGATTTGAAATTGTAAGCCGGTCTGATCAATTACCTTTCCCATTTCTCCGCCCAGCGCAGCAATCGCGGCAACCAGGTGGCCTTTAGCCAATCCCCCGATTGCGGGGTTGCAGGACATGGTTGATATTTTATCTTTGTTTAAAGTAATGAGTAGTGTTTTGTTACCGAGTCTCGCGGCTGCCAGGGAGGCTTCAGCTCCGGCATGTCCGCCGCCGACAACAATAATATCAAAATCGCTATGTTTCACGTGAAACTTTCCTTTATTTGCCAATACAAAAGTTTTGAAAAATATTGTTCAAAATATCATCATCGGTGGTTTTTCCTAGAATTTTATCCAGATGATCTAAAGCAAAACGCATATCCGTCACAATTAGTTCCGACGGATTTCCTTTGTCTATACTGTTCAGTGTCTTATCCAATTCTTCGATCGTCTCTTTTAAAATATTAAAATGTCGCTTGATCGTTATAAAAAGATCGCTGTTACGCGGTATTAACTGCTTAATTTTGGATACCATTTTGTCGGTTAATTGATGAATGTTTGTGTGTTCTTTTGCAGAAATTTTTATGATGGAATATTCTGCCAATAGTGATGTGAGTTTTTTTACTTGTTCAGGAGTGGCAATGTCTATTTTGTTGATTGCGATAATAGTTTGTTTATCAGCAAGTTTTTGTACTTCTGATAATAGATCTGTTTTAAAAGCAAAACTGTCGATTAAAATGATTTTTAAATCAGCTGAGTTGATAGCCTCGTAAGCACGCTCAATCCCAAGAATCTCAATTTTGTCTTTTGTTGATCGAAGACCGGCAGTGTCAATTAAACGAAACTGGTACCCGTCACGTCGAAAAGATTCTTCTATATAATCCCTGGTAGTACCGGGAATTTCTGAAACAATAGAACGTTCTTCTTGCAACAATGCATTCATCAGACTTGATTTCCCACTATTTGGTGGTCCAATCAAAACGGTTTTGACACCCTCTTTTATAATTTTTCCATAATAGTAAGTTGCCATCAATTCGGAAATGTTATTTTTTAAATCGGTGATCTTGTGGCGAATTTTTTCATGTGGGGTGAATTCAATTTCCTGATCAGAAAAGTCAAGTTCTAATTCCAGTAAGGTTATTGTGTCAATTAAGTCCTTTTTGAATTTAGTAATTGTTTTACCTAATTGACCTTCTAATAGGTTTTTTGCAGTTTGGTGAGCGTGTTTTGTTTTGGCGTGTATCAGAGAATCAACACCTTCAGCTTGGGACAGATCCATCTTGTCATTCAAAAAAGCGCGCCTTGTAA
>CAYTLS010000087.1:0-5442 GCA_964438745.1 uncultured bacterium | reverse complement strand
CTTGTAAATTCTCCGGGCTCTGCCAGAATAGCGCCATTGGCGAGACAAAGATCAATAATGGTTTCAATAATGTAGGGGCTGCCGTGACAGCTGATTTCAATAATATCTTCTCCGGTATAAGATTTCGGAGATTTGAAGTATGTAATCAATACATCATCTATATGTTCCTGATTATCACATATCTTAGTAAATTGGACCTGGTTGGGTATTAAGTGAATATTGTTATGAATAAAGGGCCTGACAATGTGTGTTGCGGCAGGCCCAGATATTCTAATAATTCCGATAGCGCCATAGCCAACAGGTGTTGATAACGCTACTATGGTGCTGTTGATATCTTTCATTTTATCTACTTAAAGTTTTTCCGTTTTTGCTGTAGTTCACGCATACGTTCCAGGCGAGACTTTTTTTGTTTACCTTTTTTCTTTTTAAGTTTTGGTTCAGGTGTAAAATAACGCTGTTGAACGATTGTTAATATGTTGAAAAGTGTATAGTATAGGTTTAAGCCCGATGGAAAGTTGTTGAAAATAAAAAAGAACATAATAGGCATAATCAGAGCCATCTGTTTTTGTTGGGGACTTTGTGATTGTCCTGACATTTTTTGCATTAAAATCTGGGAAACAACCATGACCATTGGTAGAAGATTAACATATTGTCCATAGAATGGTATGGAAAAAGGTAATGTAAATAAAGCATCAGGCGCTGACAGATCCGTAATCCACAAAATAAATGGCGCATGTCTTAACTGAATAGTTGTTCGAAAAACAGTAAACAAGGCAAACAATATCGGCATCTGTAACAGTAAGGGTAAACAACCCCCCATGGGATTGACACCGTGTTCACCATATAATTTCATTGTTTCCTGCTGGATTTTCTGTTGATCACCGTCGTGTTTTTCTTTTAATTCATTGATTTTAGGCTGGAGCTTGGACATTGCCTTCATCGACTGAGTGGACTTAACTGTTAAGGGATGAAGGAGCACTTTTACCAGGATTGAAAAAAGGATCAGTACAAATCCGTAATTAGGAATAACTTTGTACATGTTTGTGAATAACCAAAGAACTGCTTTGCTGATGGGACGAATAAAAGCCGCGCCAAAACTCATAATATTATCAAGATCCGGGTCAACTTCTTTTAATAAGGATTGTTTCAATGGGCCCAGGTATATTTTGGTATCAATGCTTTTATATTTCGGCAGAGATAAACTCATTCCAAAATATTTATGGAGTTTTTCTTCTTCCCCTGCTTGTTTGAGTTTGCCGGTTCCTGTTAATTCGTAACCTGCTGCAGACTGGGATGGCACCATAGCCACAGCAAAATATTTACTGCGAATAGCTGTCCATTCTGTGGTGCCGGCGAACTGAGTGCCAACAGGTTCGGTGTTCTTAAGTTTTAATTTTTCAACATCCTCGGGTATGGAGGCGTAGGCATTGGAATAACGATTTTCATCATCCAAATCATCTTCTGAATATGAGATACCGCCAAGCCATTTTAATTCAAAATTTTCAGAAGCAATATCATTGGATACCTTAACCAGGTTGTTTTCCAAATTGATATAATATTTATCTGCGTAAAAAGTAAAGTTCCTGAAAATATCCTTACCGTCATAAACATACTTAAAGCGCAAGGTCAGTGAATCTTTTCCATTTATAACAGCAGATTGTTTGTCAAAATTTAAAACTTCAAAATTATTAAAAAGATTTTCCCGCTGACCTTTATTAACATTAATAAAACTTAAAAAAGGACTCTCTTGTTGATCTTTATTGATAAGTTCAACCAATGCGGTATCATTACCATCAATTTGAAAATGCTGTTTGAGTTTAAAGGATTCAAAGGTGCCACCAGCCTGGTTGGAAATAATTGTTTTGTAAAGGTCTGTTTCGATAGTGATTTCACGATCGGGAATATTGTTGACAATTTTTTGCGAAGAGGGTTTGGTGGGTTGCTGGGTCTCTATGACAGTTTGTTCCGGTTTTGGTATGGATTCAACTATACCGGTAGAATCGGTGGGTGATAGTTCCGGTTGCGGATTGACCCATTCGTAATATTTGGGCAAAAGAATTATAACCAGTGCAATTAGTAGAAATCCCATAAATGATTGTTTATTCATGCTTGTGTCCTTTTTTTGTTGGTACCTCATCAATGCCGCCTTTAAAAAGCGGATTACATTTTAATATACGTTTTGTACTTAGATAAAGTGCGTAGAAAATATTATGTGTTTTTATTGCTGTGATGGTATAATGCGAACAGGTTGGGTAATATCGACAGGAATTTGGAAACAGTGGACTAAGAGTCTTTTGATAGACTTTGACGATTGCTATTAATATTGTTTTAATCGGTCCCATTTTCCCTGATCAAGTGTGTTAGCAATTGTTCCTTTAACCGGTGAAAATCTAGCTGGCCCGGATTATTTAAGACGGTAACCGCAATACCTAATGGAGAATTAAAAAGAGGTTTACAGTTTCTATAAACCTCTCTTATAATTCTCTTTGTCCTGTTTCTAGCAACTGCACCCTTGAATGAACGTCGTAATGTAATAATTAATTGCCAGTTGTCCTGTGGTGCGGCCGAAAATATTAAAGACTTGTATTTAAATGACTTACCTTGCTTGATAATGCGATTGCGGTCATCCCAGGTAAATTTCTTTTCAGCCCTTGGAAACCTCTTATTTGCTAAGAACCTGTCTTCCTCTTTTTCTTCTTCTGGCAAGAACTTTTCGTCCATTTTTCGAACTCATTCTTTTGCGGAATCCTTGTTTGTTTTTCATTTTTCTGTTGCTAGGTTGATATGTTCTTTTCATATTTTCCTCTATATTATTTTCAGTAGTTTCAGAGCCTCGTAATTTATAATTAAAAAAATATTTATACAAAGAATTTATTGCTTGATATTATCTACTTAATTTTGTTTATATTAGACACGTGTCATTTAAAAACAAAAAAGAAAAATTAAATGAAAAAATGAAAGGTAATATGCGAAATGAAATGTATGATTTGGTCGTAATTGGCGCCGGCCCGGCGGGAATGATGGCTGCCGGAACAGCAGCTGAAAAGGGAAAGTCAGTGCTGATACTGGAAAAAATGCCAAAACCCTGTTTAAAACTTGGCATTACCGGCAAAGGCCGTTGCAACCTTACCAATCTCTGTAGTATTAAGGAATTTATAAAAAATATAGAATCCGGAAAGCGATTCATGAAATACAGTCTTCATGAATTTTCACCGGAAAAGTTGATGCTGTTTTTTACGGATCGCGGCGTGGAACTAAAGGTCGAACGCGGCAGGCGGGTGTTTCCGGAGTCCGATCGCGCTATGGAAATCGTTGGAGCAATGAAAGATTGGGTCAGAGATTTGAAAATTCCGGTTGAGACCGATGTGGAAGTTTTGGGAGTGAACAGGGGGCAAGATCAAGATAAAATTAAAACAGTTACCCTGTTACAGAAGAACCGAAAATACACAATAGGGTGCCATAATCTTTTAATTGCTACCGGAGGAAGGTCCTATCCAAAAACCGGATCTAAAGGAGACGGTTACAAATTGGCTAAAGAACTTGGTCATGCTATTACAGAAATCAAGCCAGCGCTTGTACCCCTGGAAACCGTTGAAGATGTAAAAGAATTAAAAGGTCTAAAATTAAAAAATACCAATGTCTCAATTTGGGTAGACAGTAAAAAACTTCATGAGGAATTTGGTGAACTTTTTTTTACTGAATATGGTGTTGATGGTGCGGTGATTTTAACACTATCAAACCAGGCGGTAAAAAATATTGATAAAGATGTTGTGTTGTCAATCGATTTAAAACCGGCCTTGTCCCACAAAAAATTAAAAAACCGATTGATCAGGGAATTCAGCAAACAGGAAAATTTCGAAGGTGTACTACGATCTTTGATGCCAGAACAATTAATGGAATATTGTATTCAGCAACTGGAAATTGACAGAGAAAAAAATTGTGAAATTGTGACAGCTGATGAACGAAAAGAATTGCGCCTCTGGCTGAAGGATTTTCACTTTAAAATTTCCGCGGCCAGGCCAATTGAAGAGGCGATCGTCACATCCGGTGGTGTCGATCTTAAAGAGGTAGACCGCCAGACCATGAAATCCAAATTGGTCAATAATTTGTATTTTGCCGGCGAAGTTCTGAATATTGATGCATTGACAGGAGGCTATAATCTCCAGATGGCTTTCTCAACGGGATATATTGCCGGCAAATCAATCGGCAGTCAGTAAAACCGCCAAGGTTTGATTCATTGTAGAGCGAATATCCGATTCGCTTATCCAATAATTCGGTCGACCCGAATTATTGGATTTTTTATGGCGTCAACTAGGATTAATGCTTTCTTCCCGGCAGTTAGCAGTATTGATTTTTTCCTATCGGACAAAAATCAAAAACGAATATGGAAATTCGTTCTACAATTATGCCTTGTCAGTCATTGCGAGGACTGAAAGGACGAAGCAATCTCAGCTGTTCGGAGTAAGGAAAGAAGTCATACAATAAACCTGAGACTGCCAGCCTGTTTGCTCGGGGAGGGCGGGCAGGCCGCGCTCGTATACCACTCGTAATGATGGCTATGGGTCAATGGTCTCTTGAAAATGTACTACTTTAGTTTCCTGGTTTTTTCATATTAATCTGTGTTTTACAAAAAAAATTGTTGGCAAGGTTTTTCAAAACATAAATTAATGTAAATTAGGGTTAAAAACAGAACCATCAAAAAAGTAGCCATTATGTTCATACCCATAACAAAAAAAGAAATCGAAAAACTCGGCTGGAATGAATTAGATATCATATTCATTACCGGCGATGCCTATATTGATTCACCAAATATTGGGGTGGCATTGCTGGGTAAATATCTAATCAAAAATGGGTATAAAGTCGCCATGATTTCCCAGCCAAAATTAGACGATGATTTGAATATCAAACGCTTTGGTGAGCCCCGGTTGTTTTGGGGCGTTACAGGTGGGTCTGTGGACTCCATGGTCGCTAATTATACGGCCTCAAAAAAATTCCGCAAACAAGATGATTACACGCCGGGGGAAGTCAATAATAAGCGACCGGATCGAGCAGTGATCAAATACACAAATCTTATTCGACAGTATTTCAAAAACACAAAACCTATTGTACTGGGGGGAATTGAAGCGAGCCTGCGTCGAATTACCCATTATGATTTTTGGTCAAACAAATTGCGCAAGCCGATACTTTTTGATGCAAAAGCCGATTACTTAGTATATGGCATGGCGGAACGAGCGACATTGGAACTGGCTGATGCTTTAAAAAAGGATAAAGACCCAACATCAATCCGGGGGTTATGCTATATTTCAAAAAGTGAAATAGATGGATATGTGGAATTGCCGAGATGGAAAGAGGTCAACGATGATAAGCACTCTTTTATTAAAATGTATCGGGAATTTTACCGGAATTGCGATCCAATTAATGCAAAGGGATTAATCCAGAAAA
>CAYTLS010000086.1:0-7221 GCA_964438745.1 uncultured bacterium | reverse complement strand
AGGCGCCTCAATGGTGGGTTCTCCAACTGATAAATACAGTGGTGAACGCTGGGAACAAATTTATGAAACCGGTGATCGTAATGAAACAGATTATGTTGATCACAATGTTACCCGCGGCGTGTCATATTATTATGCTGTTACTGCCGTCGATAATGGCTCACAGAATAAAGACGGCCTTTTTCCGGGGCAGGCCCTGGAAAGTTCACGGCATGCCAATCGGACGGCAATTCCGGCGATCCCTTTTAAAAAAGGTCTGGAAAACACAAAGGAGGTTGTTGTTGTTCCTAATCCGGCGACAGTAACCGCCGGCGCCTTAGGGTTTCCCGGTGATGAAAACCAGATAGTTTTTGCTAATCTCCCCTATAAATGCGAATTAAAGATCTATACCGAGACGGGAGATTTTATTGATAAAATCGATCATATTGGAACCGATCAGGAATTATGGTTCCAAAAAACGGACAATAATCAATATGTTAGTCCCGGTATCTATATTTTGGCAGTGACAAAAGCCGAAGATGTGGATGGTAAAAAACTGGTGGATCGTTTTGTAAAATTCGTCTTAGTGAGATAGAGAAAGGAGTTGACTATGAATTTCAGAAAGAATTATTTAAAACTATTGTTCCTTATCGCCTTTCTCAATGTACTGATATTTGGTGAAATAGAGAAAAAGGCACAAACAGGGTTTAGATTTTTGGAAAATCCTGTTTCAGCAGAGGCCATCGGTCGCGGAGGACTTGGACTGATTTCTTTTCGCAATTCCAATACCACTTTTTGGAATCCTTCGGGACTTGGCTGGGTAGAGGACAACTTAGATTTTAATTTTAACCACACCCAGGGAATAGCTGACATCAATTATAGTTCTATGGCCGCCAGTTTCAGGCTGGGTAACTTTGGTGTTTTGGGTATTGACGCTATCAATATGGACTATGGAGATCTGGTTGAAACCAGGCGGGCTAATAATGATAAGGGATATATTCAAACCGGGACTTTTTCTCCCTCTGCTTATGCGCTGGGAGTCACTTTCGCGCAAAAGGTGAGCAACCGATTTTCTTATGGTATCAAGGTAAAATATGCCTATCAGGACCTGGGCAGCGCCTGGGTGGCAAAACAGGGGTCTGACGTAGATGACAGCACCCTGGTAATCGGCCGGGAAAAATATAATCTCGGCGAACCTGCGTTGGATATTGGCGCCACCTATGATTTTCTGAACCATGGCATTCGTTTTGGCGCCACCATGACAAATATTTCCCGTGAGATTAAATATGAAAGAGAAGCCGAAAAATTCCCCCTGCCCTTTGCCGTCAGTTTCAGTTTGGGAATGGCGCCATTTTCTTTTACAAAACTGAATCCGGATATCCATGACCTTTATATCGGTTTTGAATCCGTCCACCCCCGGGATTTTAAAGAAAAATTGAAGTTTGGTGCAGAATATACTTATAATAAAATAGTGGTCTTGCGGTCCGGTTATATGCATAACTATGATGAGCGGGGCCTGACCTTTGGCATTGGAATTATCCAGCAATTGCAGGACATGAAATTTCGAATGGACTATGCCTATCAGGATTTTGGGATTTTTAGCGGCGTCCACACCGTTTCATTGGGTATTTCCAGGTAATCCTGCAAAAATTTTAAAACCATAAAAAACCAAACTAGTTGTAAAAAGTTGAGAAAACATAATATAAAACTAAGAGCACTGATATTTGAAATTAAAACATAACAAAAGGGCTTGTAAAGACGCCTCCTATCACATTAATTAAAGCGCACGAACACAAAAATTACAAGCCCATAAAATTTTGGAGAATTATGAAGAAAAAAAAATTTTATTTATTGATCACTTTTTGCTCTCTGTTATTTGTAAATTTAACAGCAGCAGAAATCTATATCCGTGTCAATCAAGTGGGCTACTTGTCAGACGAACCCAAAACCGCTTTGGCTTTTTCAAAAACCGATTTTTCTGACAAGCAATTTGAAATTATTCATGCTGAGACCGGTGAAAAGGTCTGGGGCCCAAAAGGGTTAGGTGAACAAACCGGTACCTGGGGTGATTTTAAGTTCCATTATGAACTGGATTTCACTGACTTTAAAAAAGGCGGCCAATACAAATTTAAAATTTCCGGCACCGATGTAGTATCACAAGAATTTCGTATTGGTGAAGATGTTTATAATGATTATCATGAAAAAGTTATCACTTTTATCCAGCAGCAGCGCTGTGGATACAATCCTTATTACGATGAAGTATGCCATCAAAAAGATGGGCGCACCATGTACGGACCGATGCCGGACAGCACTTATATTGACGTCAGCGGGGGCTGGCATGATGCCGGTGATCAACTGCGGTATCTCATGACCTCCGGAAATTCTGTTTGCCGGCTGCTATTTTCATACCGGGAGAACAAGGGCAAATTTCAAGACAAAGTCAATCGTTACGGACAAAAAATTCCAAATGAAATCCCTGATGTGCTTGATGAAGCCAAATGGGGGCTGGACTGGATGCTGAAAATGCATCCGGCACCGGACCAACTGTTTCATCAGGTTGCGGATGATCGTGATCATATTGGTTTTAAATATCCTCACCTGGACACGGCCGACTATGGCTGGGGAAAAGGTGAATACCGTGTGGCCTATTATGCCAGCGGAACCCCTCAGGGACTGGGAAAGTATCAAAACACCTCTACCGGAATCGCTAACCTGGCGGGCCGTTATGCAGCGGCTATGGCCATGGCTTATGACATCTGGAAGCATGATTTAAAAGACCCGGAATCGGCTGAAGTTTTTAAAAAGGCAGGACTTGAAGTCTATGAAATGGGACTGAAGCAGCCGGGATGCCAGGAAGGTACACCGCACCTTGCGCCATATCGCTATTATGAAATTACCTGGGCTGATGATATGGAATGGGGCGCCGCTGAACTTTACAAAATCACAAAAGATGAGAAATATCGTAAAGATGCGATCAGATTTTCAAAAAAAATAAAAACGACGTCCTGGATGGGCGCTGATACTGCCCGTCATTATGAATATTATCCCTTCATGAATATGGGCCATTACGCACTCTGGGAAATTGGTGATAAAAAGATTAAAAGACAGATGGTTAATTACTACAAAGAAAATATCGAAGCAGTAAAAAAGCGTGCTGACCAAAATGCCTATGGTGTTGGACATCCCTTTATCTGGTGTTCTAATAACCTGGCGTCTGCTTTTATTACCCAGTGCCTGCTGTATCAAAAAATGACTGGTGATGACCAGTATTATGAATTAATGCAGAACCATCGGGACTGGTTGTTAGGTAGAAATCCCTGGGGAAGTTCTCAGATTACAGGATTCCCGAAATATGGACAATATCCGGAATATCCGCATATCCCGCCAACGGAACTGACCGGTGACTGTGTACCGGGCGGTATCAATGACGGGCCGGTTTATGCTTCTATCTTCAACATGCTGAAAGGTGTGCAATTGAGTCGTCCTGATAAATATGCGGATTTTCAGTCCGGCATCTGTGTTTATCATGATGACATTATGGACTACTCAACCAATGAGCCGACGCTGGACGGCAGTGCTGAGACGCATTTTTTCTTTAGTTCTTTTGCGAATGAAAAATAAGTATTGCCGTGGATGATCGCGGATCAAAATAAATTTTATAAGCACGAGGAACTTCGGTTTTTCGTGCTTTTATATTTCAAAATTAGTTTATCAGAGTTTTGCCTACTGTCAAATAATGTAACTATTTGAATATTATGATCTATTATGCGATAACATAGGGTTTTCTGTTCAGATAATACTGATTTTCTTAACCCTTTTGATTTCTCTCTTCGTCCATCGGCTTTCCAGATAATTAATTATATTTCTTAGATTTACCAGCGCCTCATCTGACCAGTGGAGCTTATAAGTATTTTTCATAAATTTTACGTGGGGTTTCGTGTGAGTGGATACGGCCTTCTTCAATATCCTTGAGACCTCGATTGATGGACTCTAGTTCTTCTTTTTTTAGTGTATCCCACCATTCTTCAGAATTTGAGTAATCCACTTTTATTTGACGCAGTTTGTCAATAACTGTGGCATCATTTATTCTTGTAATCCATTCAATTAAATCCAATTTTTCTATTTGTAAATTCATGTTTACCCTTTTTTTCGATAGTAATTATTCTTAAGACCATTTTCAATTTAATTTTTCATATTTTACAGGACTTTTTGTCTTCATCATCAATGGCAATCAAGCCTTTTTCAATCCCTCTTTTGATAATATCCATATCTAAATACCGATTCTAAATTATATTTAATGCTGTTAAACAAAACAATTGTCTGATTTCCTTTGTCATTTGTTGGGTTAGGTGAGCGGTTAATTGATTTTTTGTTATAATTGGCTTTCTGATTGCAATTATTATTTGGGTTTTTCTGCGTCGATTCTGGGCTAAGGATTGTTACAACTTCAACCATATCTCCTTCTTCTTGAAATATCCGGTCAGCCAGGTAATCAGCGTTGCTAAAAGAAGGGACCGAAACAGACCGGTATAAAAATTCCTGCCCAGCATATGATAGAAATCAGGCGCGCCCAAAATTTCATTGAGGAACTGTAAAAAGGCCATCAGAATCGGCGCCAGGATATAGGCAAAAAGTGGGTTCATTCCCGCTGGTTTCAGAAATTTTGACCAGTTGATTTTACCCCTGATATCCATGATAAAATAGACAAACAACCATATCCAGATGGTAAAAGCCGAGGATAATAATCCAAATGCAGGGGTTGCCATGATTTTATCAATCGTAAACATCTTATGAATGGGACTGAGTTGATTGAGTAACAGACCACAAACTAATAAGCCAACGGAATAGAGTAAATTTATTTTAAAACACTGCCATTTATTTTCATGATGATACTGCTGAATAATCAGACCGGAAATGGCGCCGGAGATGACAATGGCGCTGTGTGAACCAAATACAGAACTGAAAATGATGTGTTTTCGCAGACAGTTATTGGCCAAAAATCCTGCTTCACAGGCCATGAAAAAGCAATACAAAAATCCCATAGACAACAGTAACCCAAATTTATTTTTCGGGAATGCCAGAAAAAATATTGAAGCCACCAGATAGGCCCAGCCTATTAGTCCAAGAATTCCCCACCACCTTGTTCTCAATTCAATGAGGGAATTAACACTGTCACTGCTGTATATTAGAGCCAAAGCAACCAAGCCGGCAATACCAACATATTTCAGTTTGCTGAAAAGGGCTTTCATTTTTTTACTTTTACGGGGTTTCCTGTTCCAGGTAAAAATAATGAATAGATACATCAGCAAAATATAGACTGAAACCGGCAGCCAGTGGTTTTTAGAATAGCCTGATGTGTTTACCATAAATACACCGATAATTATCAGGTTGATTGAACGAATGAGAATATGTTTTCCAATTTCAGGAATGGAAGCACCTTGACGTCGACGGGCATCAAAAGCAAAGGGCATAGACATGCCTACAATAAATAAAAATGCCGGAAATACCAGGTCCACAAAGGTCATAGTATTACTTCCGGGCATAGCATGTTTCATCCAGGCCGGAACATTGGCTACGCCGGCTAAATCATTGACAAAAATCATTATTAAAATAATAATGCCTCTGAGAATATCAATTGAATTTACGCGATTCTTCATATTTTTCTCATATTCATCATATTTGGTAGTGTCAAAAGTTTTTCGGTCTGAACATTAGTTTTAAACCCTCCCCGCCTGCTGCGGGCAGGTGGCATCTCTCCCGATCGGGAGAGAACTGGTCTGATTTTATTTGTAACTTCGAATCATCAAAATGTTATAAAAATTATACTTATCCTGTCGTATACTCCCAATGCATCAGGGGGAATAATGGTAGAGGTAATAATTGATGTAAAAGAACTTTTTTGGCTGTTTTTTCTTACTTCTTTGACGGATTTGAATGAAACCACCGGGCTCATTCAAGGTCAAATTTGTTAAAGAGTAACAACTTCCGATTTTTATCAATTTTATTTTCTCGTAATCTATTTTGCCTGCATTATTCATAAAAGTATGAATAATGCAGGTTAGAATACTATCATAATTTTAAAAATAACTTATTTTCGCCAGAGGTGAAAGAAAAAAACAATATGTTTTTTTACATGATATTTACGACAAATATTAAATAAATAACAATGGTTTCTATGTTATTTAAAATGTATACAGCCCAAGGCTGAAGTCGCATTATTTCCCTTTTAATTTTTCCGGTCTCAGCATAAAGGGTTGGATTGTACCTGATTAGTTCTAACTGGATGTCTAGTAATCTAACGAATTTTTTGATTTCTCTTTTTGTCCATCGATTTTCAAGATAATCAATGATTTTTCTGAAGAACCCCAGCGTCAAAATCGACACAATAATCACTTCGAACCGGCTGCCCAAAGACTATGATCGATATTTGGTTGATCAGGAATGCAGGTTAAATGATATCACTCCGGGTGCTGAGAAAAAGATTTTCAGGACAAGTGCAGCATTGTCACCTGCATCAGCCGGCAGGAGTATGAAAGCTATTTTCAATTTCATCAACAACACTGTTCATCATATAAAAATGACAGTAAAAATCAAAACTCTAAAATATAGTGAGTAGGCTGGGACAGGAACTTGATTGTAATAAAATTCCTGCAAAATTATTTTTACTACAACAAATTGTCACTAACGCCGGGTTTTGTCCTCTTAGCAACAGTCAATTTTGTAATCTGGTTATTAGTGCGTTGCTTACGAAAATGCACGAATCTGCTAAAAGATAATCAATAATAAAATTTTTGAAACTTCCGGTCGACGGAATTGAAATTTAATAAAGATTGATATTACAGGTTCATATTTTGACCGCCATTTAGGCTATAGTGTTGATTAATCCCAATACTTTCCTGTGAATAGATCATTTTGTTTCCTTAATAATATTTCAAATAACCGGAAACTATTTCAAAAAAATAAGTTTTACTTTTTTTTATTTCTATTTTTATATAATTTTTGCTCCCGAATTGATAGAATGAGGAAATGTTGAAGAAACTATTATTTATCTTGATAATATATATTGGTCTGGCTAATGCCAACCCATACACTCACTATTTTTATAATCTCTCCGGTAAGATTGATACAATTTTAATTGTGGATAAAAA
The DNA here is from genome assembly GCA_964438745.1 of uncultured bacterium. Classification (GTDB taxonomy): domain Bacteria; phylum Fidelibacterota; class UBA2242; order UBA2242; family JAFGTP01; genus JAFGTP01. The sequence continues at coordinate 97 of CAYTLS010000086.1, read as the reverse complement.
CCAACAGGAACTGTACGTTCTGGCGGAAAATTCAGAACACCAGATAGAGGTGGTGGATGAGTTTCGTGTCACTACCGGACGTATCCGCGGCGACAAG
>CAYTLS010000085.1:0-7252 GCA_964438745.1 uncultured bacterium | reverse complement strand
AATATTTTACCCAAAACCAGATCAGAGAAATAATAGAATACGCCAGGGCCAGGGGTATTCGCGTAGTTCCCGAATTTGATGTGCCGGCTCATACCACTGCATTCATCGTGGCTTATCCTGAATTGGGAAGTTCTGATGAAAACATTACTTTAGAGCGTGGTTGGGGTGTCAAAGACCCGGTGCTTAATCCGGCGAAACCCTTTACATATAAATTTCTTGATAAATTATTTGCAGAAATGACAGCACTCTTTCCAGATCCCTATTTCCACATTGGCGGTGATGAAAATAATGGTGTACACTGGGCTGCAAATGAAGAAATACAACAATTTATGAAGGAAAAAAATATTAAAGATAAACACGAGTTGCAGACTTATTTCAATAAGCGGGTACTCAATATTTTGACCAAATACAATAAGAAAATGATTGGTTGGGATGAGATATTACAACCGGATCTTCCCAAGGAAAGTGTGATCCATTCCTGGCGCGGTCAAAAATATCTGATCGAAGCAGCTAAAAAGGGCTACCAAACTATTTTATCCCGTGGCTATTATATCGACCTGGTCAAACCTACAACAGCCCATTATGCCATTGATCCCATTCCGGCTGATAGTGACCTGACGGAAGAACAAAAACAAAATATTTTAGGTGGCGAAGCAACGATGTGGAGCGAATTCACAGACAGCGATGTCATTGATTCCAGAATCTGGCCAAGAACAGCAGCCATCGCAGAACGATTCTGGTCACCGACGGATGTAACAGATGTAGAAGATATGTATCGCCGGCTGGACTATCTCAGTTTTCGCCTGGAAGAACATGGCCTGACGCATATCAAAAATTATGAAATGTTTCTACGGCGTCTAACCAATAACCAGGAAACCGGCGCCCTGAGAACATTGGTTGATGTGGTGGAAATGCTTAAAATCTACAATCGTCACCGCCATTTTGACGGAAAGTATCAATCCCATACACCACTGAGCAGAGTCGTCGATGCCGCACGCCCGGATCAAAACATCCCCAGAAAATTTTCAATCCTGATTGACCGGTATATCGACTCCGGGTATGATCATGAATATGAACAAAAAATCCACGCACAACTTTTACGTTGGGAGAAAAATGAGCCACAACTGGAAGCAATTGCAAAAAATTCTCCCATCCTAAATGAGATTTTACCCATGTCACAAAAATTAACCACCGTTTCTAAAATCGGTATTCAGACACTGGAGTACATCAAAAGTCAAAAAAAACCCTCTATTTTCTGGAAAAAGAATGTGTTAAAGAGCCTTGAAACCGCTAAGGAGCAGGTGGCCGGTACCGAATTAATGGTAGTCGCACCGATTGAAAAACTGGTTATGGAGATTACTAAATAATAAAAATTCCAGTTTAATTTATTTAATAAATTGTCAATAAATCTATTAGCTATTAAAATGTTGTGCTTAAAACAACTCGAATTCAGAAATACTTTACACCTCTGATTTGTTATAATGCCTTGTTTTTTTTCTTCCTCCCAATGCATTGGGAGAACACGATTTGACAACCATTTATTTTAAACACCTTAAAAGTTATGAATTGTTTCCTTAATCAACCTATTGCTTTCGCATAATTCTAAAACCGATATAGCTGTATCCTTTTTCAGAATTTTGAAACAACCGGCTGTATGTATAAATAAAGGACTCCGAGTTATACCATGACCCACCACGTACAGTGTGGTTATCAGTGGATTCAGAATAATAATCCCGTGTTAGTTCCCAGACATTTCCGGCCATATCATAGGCGCCATAATAGGAACTGTTATCCAGTGTCGAATATCCTTCATAAGTCGAACCATTATAAAATCCAACCGGGGATGTTCCGTCATCATAAGGATCGCCTGAACTATGGTAATTACAATAATGTGAATCAAAATCATCACCCCAGGGATATTGATCCCCGGTATTTCCGCGGGCGGCTTTTTCCCATTCATATTCAGAGGGTAATTTAGTGCGATAATACTCAGCAAAACCATTAGCACCAAACCATGTCACCTCTGTGACCGGATGATCTGAGTACCCACTTTCTGCATAGAACTGATCATTTGAGAAATAAATACGCGCGTTTTCATCACCGAGATCATAATACAAATAGTCGCCACTGCTGAACTGTCCGTCCCCTTTGAACGAGCCGGTAACCGCGTTAGATGTCACCGTGATCATCTCATTTTCTAGGGCTTCCTGCAGATACTCAGCGTATTGCTGATTAGTGACCTCGTATTTCATAATAACATAATCATAACTAATCGTTTCTATTATATCTGAAGAACCATAGGTAAAATTTCCGGCTGGCACTTCAACCATTTCGAAAGGCAAGGGCGGGAGGGTCTGAACAGAGACAACATTTGAGTAGTCGGAATAATAGGGTTCAACATAAGCCCGAACCGCGTATTCGTATATTTCAGTGGAATCGACTTCGTCGTCTTTATATTCAGTTGTTCCATAATCCAGTAAAGCAATCGGCTCAAATGTCATTCCTGTTAGTCGTCGCTCAACAGATAGTCGATGATCAAATTCACATTGATTATTCCAGGACAATTGAATTGTTGAATTATCAATAACCTCAGCAACAAGATTGATCGGCTTCTCAATCCTATTATCAAACATAATTTCAACGGAGTCACTTTTTACATCCTGGCAATAGGCATACACTTTATACCAATTTTGACCATATTCAGGATCAGTATCTGAAAAATATGAATTTGTCGTTGTGGTTATCAATTGCCATTGGCCATCGCTGTCTTGGCGAAACAATCGAAATCCTTCTTCCCCCTCACTTTGATCCTGCCAGGTGATATCGAGTTGACTTAAATTCACCTGCTCAACATCCAGGTTGCCGGGTCCATCAAAATTCAGGGTAATATTTTTATTGGCTTTATCGGTTGTTGTTTGTCCGGAGTAGGCATAAACATTATAGTGATAGTATTCCTTTGGTGTTAGCGCTCTATCTGTAAATTCTGTGACATTGCCATCAACCGTCGCGTATTTAGTTTTCCAGTCGCCATCACCGATCTTGCGGTCGATATAAAATCCATCTTCGCCTTCGCTATTGTCCTGCCAACTCAATTTAACCGATGAAATACTTTGCTGTGCAAGGATTAGTTCAGAAGGTGCCTGAAAAGTAGAAACCATAGAAACCACGACGCCGTCAGAACGGGAATCACCATAAACACCTGAAACCCGATAATAATTGGTTTCTTCGGGTACTACCGCAGAATCTACAAATTGAGTACTATTTTCCGACAAAATAGCATAATCAACATAATTATTTCCATCTATTTTTCGCTCAATCACATATCCATCTTCACCATTAGCATTATCCTCCCACCGGAGTTTATTAATAGACGGAGAGATAATATCCAATTTCAGGTTTGAAACCGGTGGGAATTCCATATCCACTTGTTCTGTCAATTTATGAGATTCATTCAGTCCGGCAAAAGCATAGACTCTATATATGTAAGTATTATCAGAATTAGGGATAATTGTCGAATCTATCACCGAAACAGTACCATTGTCTTCATCAGTGATCGTGATCAGTTCTTCCGTCCAGTCATCATCATTTAATTTTCGATCAACTTTGTATCCCTCAATATTTTTATCCACACCACTCCATGTTAGTTCAACTGTTCCCAGTAAGGTTTGTGCCACAGTCAGGTTTGAGGGTGACCAGTCATACTTATTTATCTGTGCCGAGGAATCGAAAGGATTTTTCCATTCCCGCTCGCAACTAAAAATGATAATTATTATACTTAATACTGCTATAATTCTTTTCATAATTGCACCTGTAGGGAAAGACTTAATTTTTGATCACTGTACTGCGCACTCATGGTTAAGAGCCTGTTTAATTTTTTGACATCAAAATGATATTTCAGTGCTGGGATTGCCAGAATGATTCCGGCCCCTGTTGACACTTGCCAGATACGGTCATGTTGTAAAATCTGATCATGTTTTTCCGTGGCAAAATGTCGAGCATCAGGATATTCGGCATACAATTTTTCAGATCTGTATAGATTGTAACCGGCAACACAAAATGCAGTTACCGATGCGGTAATAAAACTAAGCCGGTATTTTTTGTATTGCCCAATATAGGTTTCAATTCGATCCCGGTTTGGCTTTAAGCTGATGGACAATCTTTTGTTTTCCTTATTAGCAAGATTGATGACGGTATCCTTGGGAAAGTAGTATTTGTTTCGCAGGGAGAGATTATAACTATTTGCCTGTAATTTCTGATTCTTTAATGGTGTTGTCCCGAACAGTTCCTTGTTAATATATATTTCCGTGTTTCGTTGCTGGGTGTTAATTGACAGATGGCCATACTTAATTTGGTTTGGGTCCTGTCCGGCCAATTTCGCCGCCACATGTTTCATTCCTTTTTTAAGCAATCCGTCTACCGGTCCGGTATAATCAAATGTTGCTGTTTTCAGGATTTTCCCCGATTCCACACTTATAATTCTGGCTGATACTGTATAGGTATTACCCACTCGCGAAATACTGCCGCCTACCATCTGTTCCACACCGATCAACCGCCCGGCTTCAATAACGCATTCATCAGAGGTACATCCCGAGAGTTGAAACCCCTGTTCCTCAAGAATATTCTCCATATAGGCCCGTTCCATGATATCAAACTTTTTGTAATCAAAAAGTTCATTGCGAAAGCGGTCTGTCAGGGCTTTAACTTCCCCCTCTTTCATGCCATTGGAAAAAAAATCAATTACAGCCACCGGCGTTTGCGCATTCAGGCTGATAAATAGTGTCAATAAAAGTATTGCTGGTAAATATCGTTTCATCCGTTTTCCCTCTTTTTCTGATCAAAATTAAATAAGAAATATTACAATGCAAAGAAGAGAATAGAATTTTGTGATATATATCACTTATTATAACTTTTCCTAACATTCTGGTAAAAAAATTTTGAAATAAACAATTTTCGATTTAATTTGCCCTGTGTATTTTATAAGAAGAATGAGGCGAATAACCGGGGAGAACCAAATGAAACGACTCGCAATTATTTTGACATTTATACTAACCACTCAACTGACGCTATTGGGAAACGGTATTGCTATCACAAATATTGTCCGCGGCCATCATTTAAAATTAGTTTCTTCCTCGGTAAATGTGCAAATTGAAAATCAGATTGCCATTACCAAAACCACGCAAACCTTCAAGAATGAAACCGATTCTACTGTCAGCATTAAATATGCGTTTCCACTGCAGGATGGCGAAAGTGCAATCCAGTTAAAATGGTATATTGATGAATTATGGTATTTGGCCAATATCGGTGTCGCCACGGATTCTTCGGCAATCGGCACACCAACGAACACCGCCACAAAATTCAAGAAATACCTGGGCGAAACGAATTTGATGTTCCCGGTTGACCAGGAACTGGATGCCGGTGATGAAATGATCGTGGAACTGCAATATGTCACCCTCCTCACTTATGCCAATGGCATTGTTTCTTACAATTATCCCAATAATTATGATTTGATCCAGTCGGATCTTTTATTTGCCCAAAATTTTATTTTACAGATCAATTCCCAGCGAACGATTGAGAGCCTGGATATGCTGAATCACACAGCCACTGAATATGCCAATGACGGATACTATGCATCTATCGAATATAATGCCTATGAAGTTGCCGCCACTATGGATTATAATATTGAATATCAATTGAGCCTTGACGAACTGGGACTTTTCGGGCTGAGCACATTTTTACCGGATTCGACGGTGCCTGATCAGGGGAATCGTGGTTTTTTTGCCTTTATCGCAGAACCGGATCCGGATGACAATGAAGAGGTTATCGAAAAAGTATTTACATTGGTGCTTGACTGTTCAGGCAGTATGAAGGGCGAGAAAATGACTCAGGCGAAAAATGCCGCAGATTTTATTGTCAATAATCTCAATGAAGGCGATCAATTCAATATCTGCAATTTTTCAACCGATGTCAGTTTTTTCAAAGAGTCCCATGTTGATTATACCACAATTAATCAGGATGAAGCGCTTTCGTATATCAACGCTCTTGAAGCCAATGGCTGGACGAATATTTCCGGCGCGCTTACCGAAACAATTATGCAATACTCTAACGTTTCCGATAATACCGCCAATATTATTATTTTCTTCACCGATGGCGAACCGACCATGGGCTTGACAGAAACCGACAATATTTTGGATGAAGTGGAAAAATACAAAGCCGATCTGCAGGCGCCAATTTCTCTATTTACCTTTGGCATTGGCAGCAGTGTTAACCAGCAATTATTGTCATTACTGGCCACGGAAAATAATGGCATCGTGGAATATCTGGGCGACGATGAAATCGAAGAGCGGATTACCTCCTTTTATTCCATTATCAAAAGCCCGGTGCTGCTGGAAACAGAAGTAAGTTTTCAGCCGGCGGTTATTGACGATGTTCATCCAAAGCAATTGCCGAATCTCTACCAGGGTCAACAGATGCTCGTGGTGGGAAGATTCAATGAACCCGGCAACATTGGTATTTCCCTGGATGGCCAGGCCTATAGCCAGCCGGTGAATTACCAATACAATCTGCAGTTGGCTGACACCAATGATGTGAATAAATTATTTCTGCCAAAAGTCTGGGCAAAAATGACCATTGAAGATCTGTTGGTTGAATATCATAATCATGATGAAGAGTCGGAAGAAGCTGAAGCCATTAAAAACCAGGTTATTGATATTAGCAAGAATTTCGGTGTCATTTCTCCTTTCACAAAATTCAGTGGCGGTGATCCACAGACTGAAATTGATGATAATGAAGAGATCACAAAAAGCACTCCACAGGATTTTCACCTGCTTGGTAATTATCCAAATCCTTTCAACCCATCAACGTCAATCCAATTCTTTGTCGACAATAGTATTCACAAAATCGCAAAAGTGAAAATTTACAATTCCCTGGGACAATTGGTAAAAATTCTGGCACTTCATGTCAATGGCGTTGGTAAATACAGTGTGTTTTGGGACGGGAAATTAGCTAATGGTAGTATCGCGCCCACCGGTGCTTATATTTATGTGATAGAATTGAATAATACGATTCTGTCAGGGAAAATGACGCTGATGAAATAATTTGTTTAAACCTTGCGAATGGTCAATAGACCGTCGCAATGGTTGGTGCAATTCCTACAGATCAATCCTCAAGAACACTTTTTCATAAGGGCTAAATTGTAGAGCGAAAATCTGTTTCGCTTATTCAATTTTTGGGTCAGTCCAAAAAATTGGTTTGT
>CAYTLS010000084.1:0-7268 GCA_964438745.1 uncultured bacterium | reverse complement strand
AGGCTTAACAGCTGTGGTTAGTTTACCATTATTGCTGGTGGGGGGATCCGATGAATATGAAGAACGAATGGAAGAAGCCGGTAAGGAACTGGAAAGAAAAGGTGAACGACTTGAGAAACGCGGTGACAAATTAGAAGATAAGGCTGATGATCTGGAATATATTGAAGACGAATTAAAAGAAAGAATAGCTGAGTTAGACCATATTGACTGGTTCTAACCCAACTATCTGACAATAGATTAGGAAGATGCATTTTCTACTATCGCATCTTCCTTTTTTTATACCTTTATTCTATTACATTCTGATATTCATCAACAACTGCAGCGCCGATACTATCTCCCCATACATTTACAGTGGTCCGGAAACGATCCAGAAGCCAATCCACAGTCAGAATGATCCCGATACCTTCCACCGGTAGGTTCACAGCTTTTAAAACAATCACCATAGTCACCAATCCGGCTTGCGGAATACCGGCCGCGCCAATGGCTGCCAGTGTCGCGGTCAGAAAAATTATGACCTGCTGTGCAAAACTCAGATCAATTCCATAAATCTGGGCAATAAACATTGCTGCTACCGCCTCGTAGAGAGCTGTCCCATCCATATTAATAGTTGCTCCCAGAGGCAGAACAAATCCGGCGGTCTTGGCGGAAACAGCATTATTTTCCTCCACACTATTAATGGTCAAGGGCAAGGTTGCTGAACTGGAAGCTGATGAAAAAGCATTTAATAAAGGTGTTGCGACGCCTTTAAAATATTCCCAGGGATTCCTTTTACCAAAAACCAATAAAATTAATGGCAGCACAACAAATCCATGGATAAAAAGACCGACAACCACAGTCAGACTATATTTTCCCACCGCCAGTAATTCCGGAATAAAATTTTGAAACCCACCCTCACTGCCAATCTTTGCACTGATCAGTCCAAGTATACCAAAAGGAGCGATTTCCAGTATCCATCCGGTCATTATCATAAAAGCATCATTTAGTGATTTAAAAAGATCTGATAATACTTTACCATTCTCCCCCATTACAGTGATCACACACCCCAGCAGCAGCGAAAATACAATCAGGGGCAAAATATCCATATTTATCATGGCATTAAAAAGATTTCGTGGTATCAAACCTTCCTGTCCTGTTTTTCTATCCCCGATAAAGACTGTTTTTAAGGTTGAAAAAACATTGCCGTCAGTTTGTGTAATTTCACTTTGATAATGCAATGATATGGCAATGCCCCTGCCATCTGATTTTAGCTTTGGTTCTGCTGAAATCAATTTTTTTTCGGAGATTTTGAAAGGATGCTTATAGTCATTACTGCTTTTAATGAACATTATATTTTCCGCATCTTCCGGTACCCAGTAGGAAATATGGATTTTATTATCAGTGACTTTGTCAATAATACCGACTATCTGCTGGTCTAATAGGGTCAGCGTATACTTTTCGTCATAATCTTTTTTCTGAAGTTGAGTATTCTCCAGCAATACCACATGGGCATTTCCCTGCTTGATTTGATAGGTCGCCGTCTGGTGCGTTTCACCGGTTGTAACATTGCTGCCGGGTTTGATAATATTGACCAGAATCAGGCCGATAGTCACTGAAATGGCAGTGGTGACAAGATAATAAATTATGGTGTTTTTACCTAAAGCCCCTAACTTTCGAAAATTGCCAATACCGGTAATACCTGTAATAATGGAAAACATTACAATAGGAACAACGATCATCATTAATGCATTCAGAAAAATATCGCCTAAAAGTCCCAGATTAACTGCAAAATCAGGAAAAAACCCGCCCAATATTACACCAACAATAATGCCTATAATAATTTCAATCAAAATTCGATTGTGAGTATTTGGTTGACGGCTCATTAATAAACCCCTTTTTTTGTGCCTGATTAATAAAATTAAAAATAATGAAAACTGAGGTAAAATAAAAACTTGGCAAGAATATTTAATTTTATTTATATTTAATTCTTGATATAAAACAGAAGGGAGACCAATGGAATTCTTAAATAGAAATAATACCGCTTTAGTTTTGATCGATGTACAGGAGAAACTTTTCCCCTATATTGCTGAAAACGAATTACTATTAACCAATCTGATAAAAATGATTCGCGGAGCAAAAGTTCTTGATATTCCAATTATTGTGACGGAACAATACCGCAAAGGACTGGGCGCTACTTTGCCGCAATTAGGAACTGTACTGGGTGAGTTTAATTCCCTGGAAAAAATCAGTTTTTCCTGTTGCGGAGAAGAATCATTTACCGAGAAAATAGCACAATTGGACCGAAATCAATTGCTTATCTGCGGTATCGAAACTCATATCTGTGTCTATCAAACCTGCCGTGAACTGGATAACAGTGGTTATTATGTCCACTTATTGACCGATTGTGTATCCAGCCGGGATTTAAAGAACAAGGCGCTGGCGATCAATAAATTACAAACCGAACACAATATTTTCTTAACCAGTAGTGAAATGGCGCTTTTTGAAATTTTAAAATCAGCCGGTAGTGATGAGTTTAAACACATTTCAAAAATAGTTAAATAACCGACATTCCGGCAAATTATATCGCAGCCAAAAATATTCAATCATCGTCTTCGGCGATTGCCATTTTCAATGTGCCGGTAAAGTCCTCAAATTCCAGAATCACCTGCTCAGGATAATCATCGAGTTTAATCACTTCACTATAAATAATGTTGCTGGTAATTGTTTTCGAGAATAACACTTCATTGTAGTCACTCTTTATTTGAATATCGCAACTGCCCTGACGATGATTTTCCAGATTGATCGCAATGACGATATCCTCAGAACTGAAATGCACGGCTTCATTGGTCGTCCCGTTAAAATCATTTCCCTTTAACCCAAAAGAAAAACTTCCATTCTCTTTTACAATTCTGGGAGAATTTTTATTTTCGATTGTGATATCGATAATATTATCATTGTCCACAGACAATATACTATCTTCTGTTTCGCAGGAGGCTATTCCAAGTAGAAAAATAAAACTCAGTAATGGTATTAATTTCTTATGCATTTCTTTCCCTTTCATGAATTATTTAATTTTAACTAAAGATATGGTAATTCCAAATGATAATCCGTGATTCAAATCAATTGGGAACAGGTTCACAATATGCGTACTAAACAACTAACCTACAGGTTATTAAGCCTAACGAAACGATTACAAAAGATAAATTATTTTTTTATTTATGAAATAGTTTTAAATTGACAAATAGTGCCTTTTGGTGCTTGTATTTACCATTAATATTTGAAAAATATTTAATTACAGAGATAGAAAAGGATCATAAAAAAATGTCTTCCAAAAATTTTGGAACCACCTGGTGGGGAAAAGCCTGGTTGGATGCATTAAGAAAAATAGATTACAGCAATAAACTGAGCCAAGGAATACAGTATGCTGAAAATGGCGCTGTTTCAGATATAGAAATAGACAATAATATTATACGCGCAAAAGTTCAGGACGAAGAGCGCATGACTCCCTATCAGATATCCATGAAATTTTCAGAATTCGATGAATATGATATGGAAGAAATTGAAAATATTGTCGAATCCAATCATTATTACATTTCCAAACTGGAATCAAAAATACTTCCCCCTGCTCTTTTGGAAGAACTGGAAGATGAGATGATCTCATTATTTCCAAAATCTTTTCAGGAAATTAAAATGACTTGTCGATGCACCAAATTTGCCCATCCCTGCAAGCATGTTTCCGCTCTGTTTTTTATTATGGCTAATGAAATTGATAAAAATCCATTCATTATTTTTTCACTGCATGGTTTTAACTTATTAAGCATTACAAATCCTGAAGAAGACTCTTTTAATGATGTTTCCAGTATTCCGAAAATCGAAAATTTTTTGACCGGAAGCCAGGTTCAGGAGGGCACAAACACTGCTATTTCGATCGTTAATACCCGCGATCTAAAAGAAATTGATTTTTCAAAAATTCCTGATCTGAGTAAAAAAATTGATAAATTACTGACTCCCTCGCCGCTTTTTTATAATGAAGGCAATTTTAAGAAAAAGATGATCGACCAGTATATAAAATTGCAGAAAAAGGTGAACGGATTCATCAGGAAAAGCGAATTTACCGAAACCCCCGACACCCATTATTATTCATTGAAGATCAAGGTCATCAACAACAGTTTTGATTTTGAAGGAAAATTATTTGGGTATGAAGATATTAAGTTATTCAATCTCGATGAAATGGACGATTTTATTGATTTTCTGCAAAATCATACTCTAAATAATATCTCCAAGCATTCCCTGGAAATAAAATATATTTCACAAATATACTCTTTCACCTTAAAATTAATTCAGCAATGTGCCTATATTCCGGAGATATTTTCTTCAGCCAAAGATGAATATATGGTTCGTTGGATTCCCGCTATTTTTGATACAAAAATCAATAGTATTGTTCAGACCCTTTGTGATAATATTCCTTCTGATATAGTGATTTACAAAAACCAACAGATGCAGAAAAAAGACCAGGTTTATTTTCTGATTTCATTTTTTATCAGTTATTTCCAAAAGCATTTTGATTTGCTTCCCAAACGTGGTATGGTTCAAATATTATCCTTGTTTTATAATTTTGATGTATTTACACAGGTAAAATTTGAAGATCAGCAAATTCCCAATACAATTCATCTCTGGCTGAGTCGTTTCTACATTACCAAAGGAGACTGTATTCCGGTGATCAAGATTGATGAATCATCACGCCATGGCGATCGTGTATTGTTTGAAATCCTGATCTCTGATAAAAAGGATACCTCCAACCACTTAATCCCGTTGAAAAAATTTATTTCCCGTAATCATCCTGAGAAAAACAGAATATTAAAAGATTTGTCCCTGCTTTCCAGTTATCTGCCACAGGTTAATGATTTTTTACAATTAAAAAACGGACAATCCAACTTTGCGATTTTGTCCAATGAATTTGTTGAAGTCTGGTTTGATGCACTGCCGATTTTAAACACCCTGGGCATCCAGACGATTTTGCCAAAATCCTTAAAAAAAGTATTTAGTCCCTCCCTAAGTTTAAGTTTTGACATCAAAGATAATGTGGATTACAATGCTGTTTCTTTCTTTAATATAAATTCTATGCTGGATTTTAAATGGAATATCGCAATTGGATCAAAATTCATTTCACCCGATGATTTTCGCAAGTTGCTAAAAAAATATTCCGGCATTGTAAAATTAAAAGATAGTTATGTCTATATCGACGATAAGGAAGCTCAGAAAATTCTGAAACAATTGGAGAAAGATCCTGAATTGACAAAAAATGAGCTTTTAAAAATAAATCTCGAAAAAAAATTCAAAGGTGTTCCCATCAATATAAAGAAAGATGTGGAACAGCTCTTTGACCAGATGTTTACCAAATATGATCCGCAAATTCCCAAAATGCTTCGGGCCAAATTACGGCCTTATCAGGTAAAAGGATATAAATGGTTGTATAACAACATTAAATCAGGGTTAGGCTCCTTAATTGCCGATGATATGGGATTAGGCAAAACCATTCAGGTCATTACTCTCTTGCTGAAATTAAAAGAAGAAGGTATTTTGGGAAGAAAAAAGTGTTTAATCATTGTTCCAGCCACATTATTATCAAACTGGCAGCATGAATTTGAAAAATTTGCACCAGCTATTAAGGTTCTTGTTTATCATGGTCAGCGCAGAAAATTTGATATTGATGATATTGATGTGGTGGTTACCACCTACAGTCTATCCCGCAGCGAAAACGCTACCTTTCAGAAACATAAATGGCTGGTGCTGATCACCGATGAAACGCAGAATATAAAAAATCCCTCCAGCAATCAAACCCGAGCAGTAAAATCCCTGCGGTCGGAAACAAAAATTGCCATGACAGGCACACCAGTTGAAAACAGATTGATGGATTACTGGTCGATACTGGATTTTATTATGAAAAAATTTGTCGGGTCACAAAATTCCTTCCGGGAAAATTTTGCCACCCCGATTGAACGTTTTCGCAACCAGGCCAAACTGGAGGATTTTCGCAAAATCACAGCACCCTTTATTTTGCGCCGGGAAAAAACCGACAAAACCATTATTAATGACCTGCCTGATAAAATCGAAATTGAAAAATATAACCAATTGACACCACAACAGACCGCACTCTATCAGGAAGTGATTGATGCTGCGGATTACCAGTTACAGGAAAGTAAAGGAATTGCCCGTAAAGGCATTATTTTTAAGCTTTTCACAAATCTCAAACAGATATGTAACCACCCATCTCATTATTTAGGTAAGAGAACGGGAAAAATAAATAATTCCGGAAAAAGTGCCCTTTTAATGGAATTATTGGAGCATATCCTGAATATGGATGAAAAAGTCCTGATTTTCACTCAATATACAAAAATGGGAAATCTGCTGACCACAATGGTTGAGGACCAGTTTGATATGACCCCATTGTTTTTACACGGCGGACTCAGTCGAAAAAAACGGGATGGTATTATTGATGCTTTTCAAAGTAACCAATCCAAGCAAATTCTTATCTTATCTCTAAAAGCCGGTGGAACCGGACTCAATCTCACCGCAGCCAACAATGTCATTCATTATGATCTTTGGTGGAATCCGGCAGTGGAAACGCAAGCAACAGACCGGGCCTTCCGCATCGGTCAAAAAAAGAATGTCACTATTTACCGCATGATTACAAAAGGAACATTTGAAGAAAAAATCAATGAAATGCTACAAAAAAAGAAAGAATTGGCCAATCTGACGATTAATGTTGGTGAAAAATGGATTACAGAAATGAGTAATGATGAATTGAAAAAACTAGTTGAAATCTCCAATGAGTAACGGCTTATTTATTAACATGTATACCAATTGCAGGCAAAGATAATAAAGGAGTTCCATTGCTAAGATAATAATTTGAACGATGTGTTTTTACATTATTATTTTTAATATTTTTTCCTTGAAATTAGATAAAAAATAGATTAAGTTTACACCGTTATTTGAGACAAACAAAATGATCGCGGAGTGGAGCAGCAGGTAGCTCGTTGGGCTCATAACCCAAAGGTCGGAGGTTCGATTCCTTCCTCCGCAACAATTCAAAAACCCACTACTTTCAGTGGGTTTTTTATTTCCCGTCGAAAAAACAATCTTAATGGTATACTTTTTGTCCATCTCTTATTGATCTTTATAATCAGGGCAGAGAGAAATGAAAAACATCAACAATAATATTCTATTAATCGACGACGAATCATCTATATTAGATTTGTACAAATTAATATTCACTTATGGCAAGAAGAATG
>CAYTLS010000083.1:0-7297 GCA_964438745.1 uncultured bacterium | reverse complement strand
CACCGGACCCCGGATAAACTAAACGAATTTGCCGCCAAGGCGCATAATCGTGGTATCAAGGTCATTGTTGCCGGCGCCGGTGGCGCGGCTCACCTTCCGGGTATGCTGGCTGCAATCTCGCCACTGCCGGTCATTGGGGTTCCTATAAAGTCAAGAAACTCTATTGATGGCTGGGACTCGGTTCTTTCCATTTTACAGATGCCAGGCGGCGTTCCTGTTGCGACTGTTGCTCTCAATGGCGCCAAAAATGCCGGTATTCTTGCCGCGCAAATTTTATCAACCAAAGATAATTCGATACAGAAAAAAATTATCCAATATAAGCAGGAACTCCGGGAAAAAGTAATCGAAAAATCTAAAAACCTGAAAATTAAATCTTAAAAATATGCCGATATCAAAAGAGATAGAAACAGCCTCTAAATTTATTCGGGACGGTCGACTGGTAGGATTTCCAACAGAAACAGTTTATGGTCTCGGCGCAAACGCCTTAGATCCTATTGCAGTGGCAAAAATTTTCGAACTCAAAGAACGTCCTTCCTTTGATCCATTGATCGTCCATATTGCAGATTTACAGATTTTAGAAGAACTTGTTCTAAACCAAGATGCGAGAGTATACAAATTAGCAGAAAAATTCTGGCCGGGTCCTTTGACAATAATCTTACCCAAAAGCAGCAAAATTCCTGATATTGTGACCTCCGGCCTGCCGACCGTCGGTCTCCGTATGCCGGGTAATGAGATTGCGCTGGAATTGATCAAAAGATCAGCCTGTCCGATCGCCGCGCCCAGCGCCAATAAGTTTGGTCGAATCAGTCCGACCACAGCCGCCCACGTCAAAAAACAACTTCCAAAAATCGATTTCATTCTCGATGGCGGCAAAACCAAAGTCGGTATTGAATCCACGATCATCAAACTGACGGAAAATGGTTTTCAAATTCTACGCAATGGGGTCATTACACAGGAAGAAATTGAAGGGGTTATTCCAATTGACAACACGAGTAAACTCAAAAAATCATCGGCCCCGGGAATGATGAAATCTCACTATAGTCCTGTCAAAAAACTATTGATCCTTGATAGGGAGGCTCCTTTGGAAATTGATAAAAACAACGCGGGGCTTATTTCCTTTTCAGGTGAATTGGAAAAGGGATATAAAAAAGTGATCCGGGTATCTGAGAATAATGATTTAAAAGATTATGCCGCGAACATCTTCGAAGCAATGCATTCCTTTGAAGATGATGATGACATCGACATCATCATCGCTGAAGCTGTTCCTGAAACCGGGGTGGGAAAAGCGATTATGGACCGGTTGAGAAAGGCTGAGTTTAACTGGCGACAAGAGTAGGTTCAATCTCTAAGGAAGTTAAGTCACAGTTCACTCAACTTTTCCTGTCAGCGGACGAGTTCTTGCTCCAAAATCCTGGCCGGAACTTTTTTTCTCACTTATCAATATATTCTAATCGATATCATATAGCATAAATTATCTAAGAAACCGGATTCTAAGAATTATCCTCTACAGGAGTAAGATAACTGAGTAGTTACTTTCTGTTTTTCTCATTACCGATTATCAAAAAATAATCCTTGATATTTTATAATTATATAATCTACATTCATGTTGGTTTTCATATAATAACCGGAATGATGATATCATGAAAAAAATTACTTTCCTTGATTGTGAAATAAACCCGAAGTCCAAACAAATAATTGATATTGGTGCCATAAGTTCCACTAATATTTTACATTCCGATTCCATCGCCAAATTGCTGGAATTTGTAAAAGAAGCAGACTATTTATGCGGCCATAATATCATCAATCATGATCTTAAAATCATCAAGAAAACCACTAAGATATCAGTATTAGAAAACTATAAAATAATTGACACGCTCTATCTGTCGCCATTGTTCTATCCGACAAAAATCTACCACAATCTGCTGAAAAACGACAAATTATGCAGCGATGAACTCAATAATCCCGTCAACGATTCTAAGAAGGCGCGTCAGTTGTTTCACCGTGAGATCGAAGCCTTTGAGAAACTTCCTTCAGCATTACAGACCATATTTTATGATCTGCTGAAAAACCAGGCGGCCTTTCAATACTTTTTTGATTTTACCGCTTTTGAGTACCCGTCGGAAAATGATATTCATCAGTATATTCACAACTACTTTGAAACAAAGATTTGTAAAAATGCACCGGTAGAAAAAATCGCCGCTGAAAACCCGGTGGAACTGGCGTATTGCCTGGCCTTGATCAATTGTTCGGAAAAGTATCAGGTCACTCCGCCCTGGGTGTCGATTAATTTCCCGGATGTAGAAAAAGTGATGTTTTTGCTGAGAAATAAACCCTGCCTGCCGGGGTGCAACTATTGCAATGAAAAGATCAATGCTTCAAAAGGCCTGAAGCAATATTTTGGTTATGATGTTTTTCGAAAGTTTGACGGAAAACCGCTTCAGGAGGAGGCCGTGAGGGCGGCCCTGGAAAACAAATCCCTGCTGGCAGTATTTCCCACCGGCGGCGGCAAATCTTTGGCTTTCCAGGTTCCGGCGCTGATGGCTGGTGAAACTGTCAAAGGGCTGACCGTTATTATTTCGCCCCTACAGTCACTGATGAAAGACCAGGTTGACAATCTTGAGAAAAAACACATTACCGAAGCTGTCACTATCAACGGGTTACTGGACCCGATCGAACGTAGTGAAGCCATCGAAAGAATTTATGAAGGTAAAGCTGCGATTCTTTACATCTCTCCGGAATCATTGCGCTCCCGTACTATTGAACGGCTTTTAATGGGCAGAAATGTTGTCCGCTTTGTGATTGATGAGGCCCACTGTTTTTCCTCCTGGGGACAGGAATTCCGTGTGGATTACCTCTATATCGGCGAATTCATTAAAAGATACCAGGAAAGAAAAAATCTGAGTTATTCCATTCCGGTTTCCTGCTTTACGGCTACGGCAAAACAACAGGTGATCGAAGATATATGCCAATATTTCAACGACACATTATCCTTGGAACTGGAAGTATTTACAGCTAATACAGCACGGGAAAACCTAATTTTCAGAGTGATTCCCCAAAAGGATGAAGCGGAAAAATACAACAAGATCCGCAATCTTGTGGATTCCAAAAAGTGCCCGAAGATCATTTATGTTTCCCGGACCAAACGGGCCTATACCCTGGCCGAAAGGCTGGCTAAAGATGGCTATAATGCCAAACCCTATCACGGCAAAATGGACATTCAGGAAAAAACCGCCAACCAGGAAGCCTTTATGAAAGGTGATGTTGACATTATTGTGGCCACTTCCGCCTTTGGTATGGGTGTGGACAAGGACAATGTGGGTATGGTCATTCATTACGAAATTTCTGATTCCCTGGAAAATTATATTCAGGAAGCAGGCCGCGGTGGTCGGAATCCGAAAATCACCGCCGATTGCTATGTCCTGTTTGATGAAAATGACCTGAACAAGCATTTTATCCTGTTGAACCAGACGAAATTATCGGTGAAAGAAATTCAGCAGGTTTGGCGGGCGATTAAGGAACTGACCCGGCGAAAAATGAAAATGTCCAATTCCGCCCTGGAAATCGCCCGCAAAGCCGGCTGGGACGATACAGTCCATGACATCGAAACCCGGGTGAAAACTGCCATCGCGGCCCTGGAACAATCGGGTTACCTGAAACGGGGCCAAAATTCACCCCGGGTTTATGCCAACAGCATTTTAGCCAAAAGCGCGGCAGAAGCCATTGCCAAAATCCAGAATTCTGCTCTTTTTACAGAGCGGCAAAAAGAACAGGCGCGACGGATCATCTCGAAACTTTTCTCCGCTAAGCACCGTAAGAATTCCATTGACGAAGAAGCAGAGTCCCGTGTGGACTACATCTCTGATCATTTGGGCATTGTGAAAGAGGAGGTCATCACCATTATCAATTTATTGAGAGAAGAAGGCATTCTGGCCGACAACAAGGATTTGACCGCCTTTATTCAGCATAAAAATAAGCAGTCTATGAATATTTTGCAGGGGTATGCCAAAATCGAAAATTTTTTGCTGGAGCAACTCAACCAACAGAGAAAAATATACAATATTAAGGAACTCAATGAAGAAGCCTTTGAACAAGGCTGCCGGCAATCCAGCCCGAAAAATATTCACACCTTACTCAATTTCTGGTCTGTAAAAAACTGGGTGAAAAGAGTACCGGAACCCAACAGTCAGCATTATTTTTCCATCAGGCTAAAGGACAGAAAACCATTGCTACTAAAACGCCAGCGACAGCGGCATGAAATAGCGGGTTTTATTGTTGATTATCTTTATCACAAAATTGATACGGAGGAAACCGGCAAACAAGAAATTCTCACCAATTTTTCCGTCAAGGAATTGAAAACCGAATATCAAAAGCAGGCTGTGCTGGTACAAAACAGCATCAACAACAAAGATATCGAAGAGGCGTTGTTTTATCTCTCCCGCATCAGCGCGCTGAAAATCGAAGGCGGCTTCATGGTGGTTTACAATAAAATGATCATCGACCGCAAAGAGACCAACAACCTGGTGCAATATAAAAATAAAGATTATGAGCAATTGAAAAATTTCTACCAGAATAAAATTGAGCAGATCCACATTGCCGGCGAATATGCGAAAATAATGATTCAGGACACTCAAAAAGCGCTCAAATTCGTTGACGATTATTTTCAGATGAATTATCCCGCTTTTCTGAATAAATATTTCCCCGGCAGCAAAAAAGGCGAGATCAAACGAAACATCACACCGGAAAGGTTTAAAAAACTATTTGGCAACCTCTCGCCGATCCAGCTGAAGATCATCAATGATATTGATACTCAAAAAATTGTAGTGGCCGCCGGGCCCGGCAGCGGCAAAACCCGGGTGCTGGTGCATAAATTGGCCTCCCTTTACAGTCTGGAAGATGTGAAGCAGGAACAACTGCTGATGCTCACTTTTTCCAGGGCCGCAGCCACAGAATTTAAAAAGCGGCTGCTGAAACTGATCGGTAACGCGGCAAATTTTATCAAGATCATGACCTTTCATTCTTACTGTTTTGATTTGCTGGGTAAAGTGGGAAATATTGAGAAATCACAGGAGATTATTCCACAAACTATCGAAAAAATCCGTTCCGGCGAAGTAACGCCCAACCAAATTACGCTGACAGTGCTGGTGATCGATGAAGCACAGGACATGGATATCGATGAATTCAACCTGGTGAAAGCCCTGATGGAGAAAAATGATAACATGCGGGTCATTGCGGTGGGAGACGATGACCAGAATATTTACACTTTCCGGGGCGCGGACTCAGCCCATTTCGCGCGGTTTATTCAGGAAAAACAGTCCGCCAAATATGAATTGCCGGTGAATTACCGCAGCCGCAAAAATATCGTCGCCTTTTCCAATCAATTTGTCAACACCATTCATCACCGGCTTAAAACACTGCCCATTGAATCCAACACCACGGAAAATGGGCGGATTGAAATTATTAAATACCGGTGCAGTAATATGATTGTGCCTTTGGTCAAGGCGATAAAATCCACAGACCTAAGAGGCTCTGTTGGCATTCTGACGTTTCAAAATGATGAAGCACTTCACATTAACGGGCTGTTATTGCATCATGGCATTCCCTCAAAACTGATCCAGTCCAATGAGAGTTTCAATCTTTTTAACCTGTATGAAATTCGGGACTTTATTGAAGATTTAGGGTTCAATGAGTTCACTTCTGTAATTGCTGATGACAATTGGGATAATGCAAAAATATCCTTTCACCGGAAACACCGGAACAGCAGTAATTATGAAATCTGCAAACGCATGATACAGGATTTCCAGGAAACCAACCCCAAGATAAAATACCACAGTGATTTTGAGAGTTTTATCAGAGAATCCAAACTGGAAGACTTTATTGGTCAGGAAAAAGACACAATCCAGATTTCCACTATTCACAAGGCCAAAGGCAAGGAGTTCGACAATGTCTTCATCATGCTAAATAATTTTGACATTCGTTCCGACGAAAATAAACGCCTGCTATATGTGGCCATGACCCGGGCCAAAAATAATTTATTTATTCACTATAATGGTAATTTTCTGGATCGAATCAAGGTGGAAAACCTGACTGCTAGTAAGGACAATAAAAATTATTCACCACCGGATTACCTGCTGTACCGGTTGACTCATAAAGATATTCAACTGGGATATTTTAAGTATATCCGGCATATAGTGAACCCATTATACAGCGGGCAACCCCTGCATATTGCTGAAAACGGCCTGGTGAATGACCAGGACAAACTTGTGGTGAAATTTTCTCAAAGTTTCTCTGACCAGCTCATGCAGTTGCAAAAAAAGGGCTATCAACTCTCCCGGGCGACAGTTAATTTTATCCTGTACTGGCAGGACAAAAATGACCCGGACTGCAAAGAGATGCGGATCGTTCTGCCGGAATTGGGGTTTGTTAAAAATAGGAGAGAATTATGTTAAACCAAAGAAAACCCACCCATCCCGAATAGGTATTTTTAGAAGATCTTATCAAACCGCTTGGCTACAATAACTGATGCGGCAAAAAATTTAGGCATTTCCAGAAAAACCTTATCCGAATTTGTAAACTGCAGGTCTTCACTTAGCCCGGGAATGGCCGTAAGAATCTCAGAAGCCACCAACACCAGTCCGGAAAGTTGGCTGAATATGCAGACAAAACGCAATCTTTGGATTGCACTGCAAAATAAGCCTGAAGGGATTTTGCAGTTTCAAAGTCAATGATTACTAAAGATTTTCAGCTGCAACCTTCCGAAGATTCAACCAATGGAGCAGCGTTCAGAATAATAAATTTTAGCGTTGAGATATCAAAGAAATCTTTGGAAGGATTTGGAAATCTCTACTCCTCTCAAATTCTTGATCAACTTTGGGACAAGTTTGTCTTTGAAATGGTGTACAGTGGGGTTAGAACAACCATTGCGTCCGGCGGCTGCCGGATTGCAAGGTTTCATCTTTCTTTGGTAATAAATCCGTTAAAATCCGCGTTAATCCGCTGCTAAGAAATCACATCCACCGCCAGCATCTTCAATAAGTAATCTTTGTCCATATTTTTTCGCTGCCGGTAGTCCTCAAACTGCTTCTCATCAATTTTTCCGATAGAGAAATATTTCGATTCCGGATGAGCGAAATAATAGCCACAGACTGACGCCACCGGTACCATCAGAAAAGATTCCGTTAATTGAACGGGTGACTTTTCATCCATTTGCAACAGGTCTTTGAATAGTTTGTCCTTTTCGCTGTGGTCCGGGCAGGGCGGATAACCGGGAGCGGGACGAATGCCACTGTATTTCATTTTC
>CAYTLS010000082.1:0-7317 GCA_964438745.1 uncultured bacterium | reverse complement strand
TCGGCT
Source organism: uncultured bacterium (assembly GCA_964438745.1). Classification (GTDB taxonomy): domain Bacteria; phylum Fidelibacterota; class UBA2242; order UBA2242; family JAFGTP01; genus JAFGTP01. The sequence goes on along the minus strand of CAYTLS010000082.1, from coordinate 7,311 downwards.
TTGCGGCCGATGATACCGGTGCCGGTACAAGGCGCGTCAACCAGTATCTTGTCCGCTGCCGGCAATTCGTAAATTGCCGCGTCTGCTTCAATGGTTTCAATATTTGTGATATCCAGCCGTTTAATTTCATCCCGCAGTAAATTTAGTTTGTGGTGGGAAATATCATAGGATTTGATGGTAGCCAGATTATTGGTCAGTTGTGCCAGGTAAGTGGATTTTCCTCCCGGGGCTGCACATAAATCCAGAATATGGTCATTTTCCCTGGGGCTGAGCAATTCCGCGGCAAAAGCCTGGCTGATGTCCTGAACCGAGCAGAGGCCTTTATGAAAGGTATTGCTGTTAAGGAATTCTCCGGGATTGGTCACGGTAAAAAACAGTCCCGGACTTTTCTGTTTGATGGTGGCTTCAAAGCCCATATTTTTAATGACCCGGAAAAAGGTGTCAGCGTTGGTTTTCAGTGTGTTCAGCCGAAAATATATATTCGACGAAGAATTGTAAAACCGGATCAGTTCATGAGTATTTTTTTCACCATAGTCGCTGATCCATTTTTCGATCATCCAGTCGGGAAAGGAATGAATGATGCCGAGCCGTTTTACCGGATTGTAACCAGCGAGGAGTTTATTGATTTTATCGTCGCTTGCCACATGACGCAATACACCATTGATCAGACCGGTGAGGCGAAATTTTTTCAAATCCTTGGTCACATTAACGGTTTCATTGACATAGGCATGAACCGGGGTGTTCAATATTTTGGCTTGTAAGATGCCGATGCGTAATATATTCAGGGCGCTTTTTTCCAGTGTTTCAAAATTTCCGCGATAGGTGGCGGAGATGACAAAATCAAGGTAACGGGATTGTTCAATCGTACCTTTGACCAATACATTGATGAAACTTTTATCTTCCTTAGAAAATTTGTTGCGTCTGAGGAATTTCTCGACAACCTCTTCGTATCCGTAGAAATTATTGTCCAGTTTGTTGAGTATTGTAACTGCTGCTGTTCTGGCTTTCACGAAGTAAATTTATCTCCTATTTTTCCCTGAAATCCATTGAGAAAATCTTTTACAGGCATGACACGTTTTCCCGCTTTTTGTAGTGCTAGCGGATAGATAATGCCGGCTCCGGTTTGGATACCCAGGGTGTTTTTATCATGTTTTACAATTGTTCCTGCTTCTGCTTCCATTGATTCCGGTGTAAAGTCAGCGCGCAAAAATTTAATTCGCTTGCCATTGAAATGTGCGTAAGCGCCGGGATAAGGGGAGAGGCCATTGATTTGGTTTTTAATTTTAACCGCCTCGACGCTCCAGTCAATCTCGCCCATTTCCGGATAGATTTTTGGAGCCTTGGTTGCTTTACTGTCATCCTGTGGAATGTTGCTGATGGTGCCGGCTTCCAGTTGGTGAAGTACTGCCGGCAGATATGTCGCGCCAAGCATAGCTAATTTGTCATGTACTTCCTGGCAGGTATCAGTGGGAGCGATAGCGATCTTTTCCTGAAAGAGCAGGTCGCCGGTATCGACTTTTGGTTCAATCTGGAAAATCGATATACCGGTCTCTTTATCGCCATTGAGCACAGCCCAGTTGATCGGCGCGGCGCCCCGGTATTTTGGTAACAGGGACGAGTGCAGGTTGACGGAACCAAATTTTGGAATATTCAGGACATCTTTGGGCAGTATGCGAAAGGCCACTACGACAAAAATATCAGGTGTCAACTGTTTTAAGGCACTTTTAAAATCATCACTTTTCAGTGATTTGGGCTGCAAAATTTTCAGGGTGTGTTGCTCGGCTACTTTTTTGACGGGTGTACTGCGAACTTTATGTCCCCGGCCGCGTTTTTTGTCCTGGCCGGTAACGACCGCAATGACTTCATGGTCTGAGTCAATCAGGGCTTCCAGTGTTGGCACTGCGAATTCCGGCGTTCCCATAAAAATAATTTTCATAGTCAGGCCGTTTCCTCCTGGGCTTCACTTTCCAGGGCAGCCAGTTTGTTTTTGATGAAACTTCGCTTCAGGGCTGAAATTTTGTCGGTGAATACAGTTCCGTTCAAATGATCGTATTCATGCTGGATTATGCGGGAAAGATACTCATGGTATTCTTCATCCCGGTCATTAAAATTTTCATCCTTGTATTTGACGCGAATTCGATCAGCCCGTCTGACCTTTTCATTAATTCCCGGTAAACTGAGACAGCCTTCCTCATCGATGGTCAGGCCGTCCATTTCCACAATTTCCGGATTGATAAAGATCTGGCGGCCGTATTGTTCATCGTAAAGACTGAAATCAACAATGAAAAAGCGCATATCCTTACCCACCTGGTTGGCGGATAAGCCGATGCCTTTTTCTGCGGTCATGGTTTCATACATATCGGCGACCAGTTGATCAAAATTTTCCGGCAACTGTTCCAGCGCCTTGGTTTTCCGGCGAAGGATCGGGCTTCCGTATATTTTTACTTCCAGTTTTGCCATAAAATCGATTTAGCTTCTTTCTACTTTGTCAGCTACGGCAGTTCTTGAAAGATTGACTTTCAGATCTTTACCAATACTGACGATTAATTTATTGTCTTTATCATTAATACCTTCAATTTTTCCGTAAATGCCACCGATGGTCAGAATTTCATCACCGGCCTTCAAATTTTCCAGCATCTTCTGTTTTTCTTTTTGCTTTTTGGCCTGGGGTCTGATCATTAGAAAATACATGATCAAAATGATCACTAAAAAGGGCAATAAACTCATAATCGGGTTGCCGGCCTCTGCCCCCGGTTGACTTGCTGATGCGTATAAAATATTTAACATGTTTTCCTCCATTATATTAAAGGTTAGATTAATCTCACAATAGTTCAGTTACATTTGTATACTCCTAAGAGAATAAAATATCAAATAAAACCATTTGCCAATATAAGAATTTTTTGGTTTTTAACCAACTCTCTCCTTGCAAATGGTTAACAAGCCTGGCAGAGGTGAAAGACAATTTTATCTTTCTAATACCACTATGACAAATATTCTGTAAATCAAAAAGGCTTAATCCACCCGGTAATGGCTGCCACGGCTCTCCTTGTTCAGACGGGCGGCATGAAGCACCATCCAGGCAGTACTGGATGCATTGCGCAGGCCGATGAGATTATTGTCAAGATTGGTATGTTTGTAGAAATATTCAATGTTATGACGTAATCGTGTCAGTATATCAAACGCCCGGTTGAGTTTCTTTTTCGTTCGGATGATACCCACATAATTCCACATGGTGTGCTGAATGGTAAGTTTGTCCTGGCGCAACAGGTCTGTGTCCAGTTCTTCCCGCTGACGTTGCCAATCCTGTACCTTTGGTATAATGATCTTTTCCGCTTTAAGTACCCGTGCCGAATCCCTTCCCGCTAATGTACCATAAACAAGGCATTCGAGCAGTGAACTGGAGGCCAGCCGGTTAGCGCCGTGAAGTCCGGTGCAGGCAACTTCACCCACTGCTTTCAGACGTTTAATAGTGGTATTGGCGGATGAGTCAACCGCGACACCGCCGCAGGAATAATGGGCGGCGGGAACGACCGGTATCGGATCCGTGGAAATATCAATTTTTTTGTTTTTACACTTTTCATAGATCTGCGGAAACCGGTTTTTGATCCAGTCGGCCGGTTTATGAGAAATATCGAGATAGACCTGGTTTGCGTGGGTTTTGTTCATTTCCTGAATGATAGAGCGGGAAACAATATCACGGGGTGCCAATTCCGCCTGGTCATCATAGTTTTTCATAAATTGTTCGCCATTGAGATTGAGTAATTTGGCGCCTTCGCCGCGCATCGCTTCTGTGATCAGAAAGCGTTCATCACCGGCTGACATCAGTGTGGTGGGATGAAATTGCACATATTCCATATTCATGATTCGTCCGCCGGCGCGATAGACCATGGCATAGCCGTCACCGCGGGCCGATTTCGGATTGGATGTGTGCAGATAGAGCTGCCCTAATCCGCCGGTGGCGACAATGGTTTGCCGGGCCAGAATGGGGCGTATTTCATCATTCTGTTGAAAGTAACAATAGGCGCCGGAGCAGGTGGAGGGTTCATAGATATGGGAGTAATTAAGCGAATGGTGTGCCAGTGTGATCAGGTCAACGGCGGTTACATTGGTCAGAATTTCGATATTTTCGATAGTTTTCAGATGGTCGTAAAAATAGGATTGAATAGCATAGCCGGTGTGGTCTTTGACATGGGCAATACGAGCGGTGGAATGGGAGGCCTCCCGGGTGAGCGATATATTGCCATTATTGTCACGGTCAAAGGGTACCTTGACATCATCTATCAATACAGTATCGAATAAGGAAGGACCATATTTATAGATCTGTTCAACCGCTTTTTCATTGACAATATTATGTCCGGCCCGCTGAAAATCCCTGATCAGTAATCCCAGGGATTCATCTTTGCAGATTTTAATAATTCCGCCCTGGGCGTAATAAGAGGCTGATTCTGTAAAATTTGTTTCGCTGGACAGCAGGGTTACATGCAACCCTTCCTTGGCTGCGGCCAGTGCCGCGGAACAACCGGCTAAGCCGGAACCTATGATCAGGACGTCAGTGTTTATTGCTTTGGTTGAGGGTTTTTTCATAATTTTAGCATCCGATCTAATGCCAATTGCGCATCTTTGGCAACTGCTTCGTCCACGATTACACGATTTATTTCCTTGCCTTTTGCTATATTTTCAAGTTGAAAAAGCAGATGTCCCGCTGTAATTTGTGCCATAGTGGTACATTTGGGTTCATAGTCCTGCAGAAAATAGATCTCTTTTTCCGGGTGGTGTTTTTGCAGGCGATTGACCAGGTGTTTTTCCGTGCCAACTCCCCAGACGTTATCCTGTGAATTTTCAATCAGTTCAATGATCTCTTTGGTGCTGCCGGTATAGTCGGCTTTTTGGCAAACATTATAGTTGCATTCCGGGTGGGCGACAATTTTTATATCCCGGTAGGTATTGCGGAGATAATCCACATAATTGGAGGTGAATTCCTGGTGAACATCACAATATCCGTCCCAGAGAATAATTTCCGCTTCTTGAATATCCTTTTCGGTCAAGCCCACGCCTTCTTTTTCCCAAAGTTTAATTTTGCTGAGGTCAATACCCATTTTTACACCGGTATTGCGACCGAGATGCTGATCGGGAAAAAAGAATACTTTATCACCGATTTCCCGTGCTTTTTTGAGGGCTTTGGCGGCATTGGAAGAGGTACAGACAATACCATTGTGTTTACCGGTAAAAGCTTTTAGGTCAGCCGCGGAATTAATATAGGTAATGGGAATGATCGTGTCATCTGTAATGGCGGTCAGTTTCTTCCAAACCGCTTCGATCTGCTGAATGTTGGCGCAGTCAGCGAGAAAACAGCCGGCGGTGGGATCAGGTATGTAAACTTTCTGGTCGGGGCCGGTGACAATATCCGCAGTTTCCGCCATGAAATGAACACCGCAGAACAAAATGTTTTCCGCGTCCGCGTTGGCGGCGATTTTGGCCAGCGCAAAAGAATCGCCCCGTTCATCGCAAAATTGCAGAACCGAATCCCGCTGATAGTGATGACCCAAAATCAGCAGATCCTTACCAAATTGTTGTTTGATATGGTTGATTTTTTCAGCCAGGGTGTCGGCATCTATGGTTTGATAGGTTTCAGGTAATAAATAGGAATTCATTATTTGGCCTCCGAATTATTGGTTTTCTGACTTAGATTTTGGTTGTTCTCAATATGCTTTTCGCGCCGGGCTTCCCGTCTTTCCGTATTTGCTTTCCAATGGTCCTTTTCAATGGGATAGCTTTGGTAAAAGTTTTCCCGGAAGGTCTCAAATTTCCCATTCATGATCGCCTCTCTGGCTTTTGTTGTCAGTTCCAGGAAAAAGTGGATGTTATGCAGCGTATTTAGACGCAAACCGGTCATATCTCCGATTTTAAATAAATGACGTAAATAGGCGCGGGAAAAATTCTGACAGGTGTAGCAGTCACAATTTTCATCCACAGGGGCATAATCCATTTTGTACTGCGCATTTTTCAGTACCACCCGTCCTTTCCAGGTATAGAGAGTGCCATTCCGGGCGTTTCGCGTCGGCAGCACACAGTCAAACATGTCGATTCCCCGTTCGATGCCCTGAATAATATCCTCAGGCTTGCCAACCCCCATCAGATAGTGTGGTTTGTTTTCCGGCAAAAGCGGCGATACGATTTCGATGATCTCATTCTTTTTACTTTTGGGTTCACCAACAGCCAGTCCGCCGATAGCATAGCCGTCAAAATCAAGCTCTGCCAGCGCTTTGACGCTTTGACGCCTTAATTCAGGGAAAACGCTGCCCTGAACAATTCCAAACAGAAATTGCTGATGTCCATATTTCGGTTGCAATTTATCGAAATGTTCCTTTGACCGGGTTTCCCATTTATGTGTTAATTCCAACGATTTCTTAGCGGTTTCATAATCGCAGGGATAGGAGGTACATTCGTCAAAAGCCATGACAATATCGCTGCCCAAAGTATGCTGGATATCCATGGAAATTTCCGGAGATAACTCGTGCTTTGAGCCGTCAATATGAGAGCGGAAGGTAATGGATTCCTCAGTGACTTTGCCCAGGTGTGATAAACTGAAGACCTGAAAACCGCCGCTGTCTGTCAAAATCGGGCGGTCCCAACTGCTGAATTGGTGTAATCCGCCGGCACCTTCGATAATTTCTAATCCGGGACGCAAATAGAGATGATAAGTATTCCCGAGGATGATCTGCGCCGACGCCTCCTTGAGTTCACGGGGGGTCATGGTTTTCACCACGCCATTCGTACCCACCGGCATGAAAATCGGTGTTTTGACCGGGCCATGATCGGTGAGAAATTTTCCCGCTCTTGCCAGGGAGGTCGGGTCTTTTTTATAGATTGAAAATTGTATTCTTCCTGAGTTTTCCACGATTGGTTTCACAATAAATCCTTCTAAAATATTAAACTGAACAGGTGGCCGATAGAATCGACACCGATGACTTTCTTATTGTTATTTTTAATTAATTTATGATTGTTTTTGGGGATGAATATCTGCTCGTAACCAAATTTTAATGCTTCTCTCACCCTTGCTTCAATAAAGGGAATGGAGCGAATCTCGCCACCGAGGCCCACTTCCCCGATAAAGGCGCACTTTGAGGAAATGGAGAGGTCGCGAAGACTGGAAGCCATAGCCGCGACAACCGCCATATTGATCGCGGTTTCATCGATTTTCAGGCCACCGACGATATTGACAAAGACATCATAAGAGCCCATCTGGTAGCCCCCCCGTTTTTCCAAAATTGCAATCAGCATCGCAAGTTTACGATAATCAATGCCATTGGC
>CAYTLS010000081.1:0-7321 GCA_964438745.1 uncultured bacterium | reverse complement strand
AGAACTATTATCTTTTTTTGATGGTGGTTTGGCCTGGACATCTGAAAATAGTCCCAATTTGGAGTGGGCTACTGATACCCAAAAAAGAGTACCTGTTTTCAGTACAGGATTAGGCGCCCGTTTTAATTTATTTGGCTATATAGTGGCTCAGGTTTATTATGTATATCCTTTTCAGAGACCAGATAAAGGAGCTCATTTTGGCTTTGTTCTGGCACCGGGCTGGTAGATCAAATTCATCATAATAGTACTGCAAAAATTCTATTCACAAGGTCTCTAACTGGACTGACATTTAGGACAAAAGATTGCAGAGCGGCCGCTTACTTTTTCGCTTTTTAATTTATGTTTTTTATTAGCGGGGCATTGCATATCCTCATTACGATGAGGAATAAGCCATTTATCTTTTGAGAAGTCATTTCCTTGTCGTCTTATTTTACAAGCTTCCTCCAAAACTGTCTGCATTTTTGCAAATAAATCTTTTTTTCCCTCACTTGATAATTCTGCGACTTTTTTTCGGGGATGAAGATGCGCATTGTACAGAATTTCATCGGAATAAACATTGCCAATTCCGGCAATATCACTCTGATCCATTAGTAATGACTTGAGCATTTTATTAGAATGAGGCTCTAACAAGTCTTTAAATTCATCATAGTTTAATTCCAAAGGATCAGGTCCCATCTCATCGATCAGGTCTATTTTGTTTGGTTCTTTGGTGAGATAAATTTTTCCAAGTTTTCTCTTATTTAACCATCTAAGTTCATACCCATTTTTAAATTGAAAAGACAACCGGGTATAGCGATCATGACCTTCTTTTGATTCTTCCTGCTTGACATAATGTAAATTTCCTGTCATCGCAAAATGTAGTATTAGTTTCTCTTCCAGACTGGTGATCTCTATTATCAGAAATTTTCCTTTTCGTCTAATATCAGAAAATCGGTGTCCTATCAGTTTATTTCGAAATTCCTCCAATCTATAATTTTGTATTAATTCCGGTGATTCACTGGTAATATTTTCGATGGTCTTCTCCATACTGGTTTCAGTAAAATAGGTTTTAAAACTCTCCAGGTCTGGTAATTCAGGCATAACACTCCTCCAATTAATTAGGATTTTATAAGCTTCACAAAATTTTAAAATATTACTTAAAAATTAAAAGTAATATCACGGAATATCAACTCTCACTTCTATCTCTTGCCGGCACATATATATGCTAACAGACGAGTTTTCAGCCACTTCGAATGGTACTCTAAACATTCCCAAATTTTCCGATGCTTGAAAAAGCCAGTCTAGAGAATTAAAGTACGTAATGCTTTAATAACAGGAAATCGAAGTTATATTTTTCTGAAGCTATAATTTGGTTGGAAATTAATTACAGTTATCAATTTGACAAAACTTAAAGATAATTGTATGTTGTAAATATATGAATAAATGAGCATAATATTGAAAATTCCAGATTTTTGATATTTAATATATGAATAAAATTAGAAACGGAGTCAATTTATGAATTCAAAAAAATGTAATACGGGTAATTATTTAAACGTAATAGTTTTAGCATTATTATTCCCATTACTTATGTCTCAAGTCTATAGTCAGGATAAAGCCTGGGGTGTTGAAAACCGAATACCTGAAGGCGCTAATCGAATTCTCATGAAACAAACAGCGGTCCCAACAGCCGATGTTTATGTCGATGCGATCAACCATTTAAAAAGGAAAGATTTTGAAATAATCACGTCGGAGGAAACCTTTGATAGTGATCTATTAGAAGCAATCACAGAAACAAAGCCTCTGGTTTTCAGTGCAAGGAAACAAATTAATGACACGTTGGCAATCAGAATTATGGGTAATGTGAAAAATTGTGGTGCCACATGTGGTTTACTGTTAGCATCAGTCAAGTACGCTAATGATGTTAATGCTCCGATACCCGATTGGAAATATGCCTCCTGGAATAAGATGGAAGGGAAAAATGCATTTTTTAAGGCACTGGAAATATTACAAGGAACCGCTTACGATTTTATGAATTTTGAAATTGGTGTAGCTGTGAGTACAAATAAACGTAAATGAAATGAAATAAACTATATAGCCTGCATTATTCATGAAACTATGAATAATGCAGGCTATAACTATCATGACAATGAGACTACCCAAACAGGGAACCTCTTTTTGTGGTTGTTCGATATAAATAAAATCAGAAATTGTAAACAGAAAAACATTCTGAAGTTTTTTCTGCTTAGCCTTTGGCTGCAATAGAATTAGCAAAACTTCAAAATGTTCAAAATCTTAATCTTTAAAAAGCCCCTGACTCTTTCTTCAAGGTCTGCGAGGCCTACTATTTTATAAATCATCCAGATCAACATCAATATCGGAACTGAGTTTAAATCGAATAATGGAATTGTCACCGCTATTGACCACGTAAATAACGCCATTATCAACAAAAATACCGCGGGGATGATCAAGGATGTCATTATAATATTTTGTCATAATTGTATCCCGCTCCACAATCTGGGAATCAATGGTATCCTGGACGGTAGTATCTACCTGTACCGACCTTAAACCAGCTTTGCGAATAAAACTGCCACCGGCATCGAACACCTGAACCTCATTGGCATCAGTATTCAGTACAAAAATATTACCATCGTCATCTACAGCCACATCCTCAGGATCATCAAAGCGGTCCAACTCAAGGATCTCATTCTGGCCTAATGTAAACATGGATGCCCAGAGTTCTTCCTCCTCATCCACTTTACTGATCTTGTGAAAGCCGAAATTAATTCCGGTCTGCGTGTAATAAACACTGCCGCTGGGATCGGTAAATATGCCTTTGGGATCATTCACCGTACCAGCGCCGGTGCCTGGTGTTGCAATGTTTTTACTGCGAACACCTTTATGTTGCCAGACCGTCGTACCATCGGATAATTTTAAATATGCGGAGCGAATCAGGTTAATTTTTTGAATATTCTGTTCACCATCATCAGTGACATAAATTGCATTCTCCCTCGACGGTGCCGCTGCAATACTGATATATTCTGATTCCGGATGTAAGTCGTCGCTATAAAATTCGTGAACCCCGAGAATTGAATCGATTTTAACCTGATCAAAGGTATAATCAACCTCATTGATAATATACCCCTCTTCTTCCAGGGCGTAAGATTCCTGCCAGTCTGTAATTGTGACGAGTTCTTCCGTATCAGGATTACGATATTCAATAGCTACAGCAATGGAATCATTGCCTTCACCGGCATTGCTGGAATTGTTGGTAAATTGGTTCCAGGTATATATACTTTTGGATTTATCGGTGATAAACAGATTTAATTTTGAGTCGACACATAAACCAACGGGATGAATACTCAGGTGATACAGGTCTGCAAAATTATTATTGGAATTATCTGACATCACGGTATTGCCGGTCTTATCCATGACAACCACTCGCTGATTGCCACTATCCGCGACAAAGATATAATCATCCAGAGAGATAAAAATATCGATCGGTGTGTAGAAATCATTCCAAACCGGATTCATTTGGATATAGTTGATCTCACCGGTATTGAATATTTTGGAGGTGTCGTTACTATCCGGCATCGTTAGCCGATCATATTCACATGTAGTTAAGACTAAATAAGTTAAAACTGCGAGAATTGTAATTACTGTTTTTTTCATTTTATTTTCACTGATATTTGAATTTTTTGAATGTCACCTAATACACCAAAGTCGGACCATGAATAATCGGCTGACAGATCAAATTTACTGATCGGTAAATTAAGACCGCCGCCAAAACTGAAAGCACGTTCCGCCTGGTTGCCCATATAACCGCCACGCACAAAGAACCGATCCCGATAATTCTGTTCCAGTCCTGCTACGAAATATTCGCTGTTGTCCACCGGATGATTTAATTGAACTGACAATAGGGTATTGAATTGGCCGCGATCATAAATATCCATAGCAGCGCCGATACGAAATTCAGTTGGCGGAGAAAATAATGCGTACTTGGCTTCTTCTTCGCCACCATCTATCAAGGGTTTCATATAAGTGCCTTCCGGCGCGGATTGTGAACCAAAATTAACCAGAGAGACACAGAACCGCAGAGTTTTATAACCGGTCCAGTAATAGGTTCCGAGGTCCATCAAAACGGTTTTCATATCCAGATCATCCAGAGTTTCTTCCACATATTTAACTGTTGTGCCATAGGAAAAACGGTCTGTCATTTTATGAGAAAACGTTAACCCCATAAATATGTCACCATAGTTAAAATATTCGCCGGTTCCGTAGGGATGATAGGCGGTCGTCACTTCCATGGGCTCGGTGTAAAGGGCGCCGGTACTGAATCCGAAATAAATGTTTTCATTTAATTTGTGAATATAGCCAAGATAAGAATACTCAATATCTACCGGCCAGCGCGTGTGGGAGATGGTCAGCGAACTATTTCCAACCTGGGCGGCGGAAGCGGGATTCCAGTATATGGACGAGGCATCCTTCGCCAGACTCACGCCGGCATTACCCATTGCTGTTTCCCTTGCACCAACACCTATTTTTAAAAATGTGAAAACCGATGTTCCGGCCCGTTGCCCGCCAAGATTCGGAAACAGATCTATCGCCAAAAGACTGGACCTGCTCACCATCAGGCATACCATTAACAATATTACTGCGAGTTTATTATTTCTACTTAAAATCGACATGATACTCCTAATCTTATGTTTCTTGAACTATAGTATCGGCTAGGATCATAGTTAGGATTGGGTTTATCTATGTAACTGTATGAAATCGGCTGCCCCGGATCATAGGGATCGCCGGTGTAAGGATTGATATAACGGGGTATCTTGAGGTTAAACAGATTTTTGACATCAAGAAAAAACCTGGCGCTGAAATCACCTTTTTTATACAATTCCTTATAAAATTTCATATCTACGGTTGTATTACTATTTGCCAGTTCTGAATAGGGTTTATCTGAATTTGACGGCCCGATCAGATATAACAAGCCGTCACTGAATACAGAATCGGTTACTGTACTCTTTGTATATCTACGGCCCGACTGATGCTCGATATGAAAATTGATCCCCCAATTATTGGGAATGGGGATAGTATTGAATAACTTGATCGGTGTTTTTTCATAAACTTTGAAGCGCAGATTCGCGGATATCTGAATCGGTCGATCCCAGCGCAAAAAATTCTCACTCAATGGTTTGGATGAAAAACGACCGGCTTCAACCAGCAGATTAGCATCGGGCCGTGAACTTTTCCCGGTTACGATGGAATAAGAAGCGTTCACGTTTCCGGTGAAAAAGCGACCGTAGCGCTGTCTGTAGATCACTTCCAGTCCACGGGAGCGCGCATAATCCATATTGATGTACATCAGAAAACTGTAATTTCCCAGTTTAGGATTAAAAGAACTGATCCGCTGCGCTGTTTCATAATCAAACATATCTTTGTAATAGGCTTTAAATTCAATGGCATTATTTTCAGTGAACTTATGTTTAATACCCAATTCATAGGAAACAGTGGTTTTTGGATTCAGATTTGGATTTCCAATCAGGTTATAAGTTGCTTCTGAATTACTGTTCAGTTTGGCATAAACATAAGAGTATGTCGGCAGCTGTGAAAAGTGTCCGTAATTAAAGTAAAGCACATCCTGATCAGTGACCGGATGTGAAATACCAATTCTGGGTGACAGATGGGCTTTATACCGATGGCCAAAGAAAGAATTGGTTTCTTCTTTAAATTTCTCACGTCCTGCCTGAGTAATTGTAAAAAGGTCCTCGTTCTCTACGGCGTCTTCGATATATTTTCCCGGAAACCAATAATCATAGCGTAAGCCAATATTGACAATCATTCCTTCAAAAATAATTCTGTCCTGAATATATCCGGCTCCGGAAATTGGAAAAACCCGGTACATATCCCAGCTTTGTCCCAGGCCGGAAGTGCCCAACCAGGGTTTATAAATATCAATCAACTGTAAATCTGTATATTGGGCTTTGAAACCTGCTTTATAATGGTGTTGTTCATTGGGCCTGTAACTGATATTAAAATCAGCTGACCAACTGTCTCCATAATAGTCATACCAGTGTGGATCATAACCACTGTCCCAATACTCATCTCCCTGGCGAATGCGGACATCCCCTTCTTCCGTATATTTTGTATAATCAATTGGTTTTAAATCCAATGTTTCTTTGTATTCGCTGTAATGCTTATTTCGCACCGAGCGATGTTCAAAGGTTAGGAATTTACCCAGGTTAATGGTGTAAAAAGCTTTTGATGATAGAGTATGTTTCCAACTCAGGTTTGATACATAGGAGCCCTGGGATATGGTCAGATAATTATCGAGAATTTTTTCGAATTCATCCCTAAACCGGCCGCCGTCTATGGAAACAGAATTATTCTGCGAGAAAGTCAGGCGGTGTTTTTTTGTGGGTGCCCAGGAGAATTTACTCATCCAACTCCAGTTATTATCAGCTCGCATAGCGAATTGATCCATCCAGTTTTCTTTTGGAAAAAGTTGGTCGGCATGGGGTAGATAGCCATCGGTTATATTCATATATCCGCTGAAAAAATAATAGAAATCACCCGGCAGATACTTTGAAGTCAAATGCTCTTTGCCGCCTAAAGTAAATTCAAAAATATCGGTATTGAATCCCTCCAACGCATCTCCAACATGATCCGTATTATACCGAAAACTACCTTCCAGTTCCTCACTGCCCTCTTTTAACTGAACATCAATAATGCCGGACATAGCCTGTCCGTATTCAGCATTGAAACCACCGGAAATAAAATCCAGTTTTTCAATGGCATTGGGATTTACATAGAGATTATTTACCGAACCGGTGAGTGGGTCTTTGAGGGACAATCCATCCACGATGAACTGGCTTTCGTCTACCCGGCCGCCGCGAATATGGATTTCATTGTCAGATTCCACAACACCAACTTCATCGGAAATGATATCCCCGATACTTTCAGCTACTTTGCTGTTAATATCATCGGATGAAAACTGCTTGGAGGAGGAGGTATTATCTACATCAAGGATTGGTTTTTCACCAACAACAATCACTTCCTCTCCGGCGGCCAGAACTGTTTCTTCCAGTTCCACATCCAGGCGCGTAGTTTCCCCTTCTTCCACTTTAATACCGGCTAAAATAGTTTGTTTGTAGCCGATCATGGAAACACTGATATCATAGACGCCGGTGCTCACATCTCTGATAGTAAAATTACCATCTTCATCTGAAGCGGTTCCATAATAGGTTCCCTTGACGATAACATTTACACCGGGGATGGGAGTGCCGGTATTTTTGACTGCTATTTGTCCAGACCTCGTGCCGGTTACCTTGGCCAATAATACTATTGG
>CAYTLS010000080.1:0-7333 GCA_964438745.1 uncultured bacterium | reverse complement strand
GCCCAGGCTCAAAACCAATGAGTTTCAAAGATATTTACAAAAAAAGACCAACGCAAAAACCTGCAACTACAGTTCCTGGCGAAACTACACCTAACCGGCAGCCCTCTGAACTACAGACCTGGCCGACACAATTACAATTAATGCATCCGATGGCCGGATACTTGAAAAATGCTGATCTATTAATCGCTGCTGATTGCGCTCCTTTTGCCTATGCGAATTTTCATCAGGATTTCATCAAAGGTAAAGTACTCCTTAATTTCTGTCCAAAATTGGACCAGACCATTGACCAGTATATAGACAAACTGGCGATGATGTTCCAACAAAATGAAATTAACTCTATTACAATTGTCCGTATGGAAGTGCCTTGCTGCGGTGGTATAGAATCCATTGTCAGACAGGCCCTGGCAAAAGCTGATTCCAACCTGCAACCGGAGATAAAAGTCATTTCCATAAAAGGTAACTTAAAAAATTGACATTCTAGTAAAATACTAGGATATTAAAACTATCCGAAAGGAATTACAATGAAATACAAAAATTTTAATACTGAAAAAATATTCAAAGATATTCCCTCGATTGAAAAATCAACACTATTACAAAAATCTGATCACACTCAGATTATTCATATGCAATTAAAACCCGGTGATGTTATCGATATGCATAAAACACCAATGGAAGTTACTTTTTATCTCTCCCATGGCGAATTAGATATGACAATAGGGGATGAAACTGTAAAAATAGCACCGGGGACCCTGGTGGAAAGCCCAAAGAATATTCCCCATGGATTTAAAAATAATTACGATACAGATGCTAATATATTGGTGATTAAACATTTATTAACACAATAAAATAATAGGGAAGCCGGCGTTGCAGCGCCAAACTTCCCCATAACTTTGCTAATTGCGAATGCAATTTACGAAAAATTGCACAGAAAAAGGAGATTAAAAATGAGTATGTTTTGTTTTCAATGTCAGGAAACCGCAAAAAACCAAGGATGTACAGTTCGCGGTGTTTGTGGTAAACAGGATACCACTGCCCGGCTGCAGGACTTATTAGTCCATACTTTAAAAGGAATTTCATTACTCAGTGAAAAGCATGGAACTGTGGAAAAAGAAGTCGGCGTTTTTATTATTGAATCCCTCTTTATGACCATTACCAATGCCAATTTTGATAATGATAAATTTATTAATCGGATCAAAAAAGCCCTGGAACTCCGGGAAGAATTGAAAGAAAAATATAATATTCAGGAACTGAACGATGACGCCGTGACCTGGCAAGAGAATGAATCCAATTACATAAAAAAAGCCACTGAAATAGGTGTTTTGTCAACAGAAGATGAAGATGTCAGATCTCTGCGTGAACTATTAGTCTACGGACTCAAAGGAATTTCAGCCTATGCAGATCATGCACATGTATTGGGGTACGAAGACAAAGAAATTTTTCAGTTTGCAGTCGAAGCCCTGGCATCAACCCGAAAAGAATTATCCCAGGATCAGATGCTGGCACTTGTCCTGAAGTGTGGCGAGATGGCCGCCAAAACAATGGCGCTGCTGGATAAAGCCAATACATCTACTTATGGAAATCCTGAAATTACAGAGGTCAATATTGGAGTCAGCGATAATCCCGGAATCCTTATATCAGGACACGACCTTAAGGATATGAAACAGTTGTTGGAACAGACCAAAGGAACCGGTGTGGATGTTTATACCCACAGTGAAATGTTACCGGCCAATTATTATCCGGCCTTTAAAAAATATGATCACTTTGTTGGCAACTACGGAAATGCGTGGCATAAACAGAAAAAAGAGTTTGAGACTTTTAATGGCCCGATTCTGATGACTACCAATTGTATTGTCCCCCCTGCTGATAGTTACAAGGACCGGATGTTCACTACCGGTACAGCCGGATTCGAAGGGATAAAACATATCCAAGAAGTTGATGGTAAGAAGGATTTCTCAGAAATCATAGAACTGGCAAAAAAATGTGACTCGCCAACAGAAATTGAAAAAGGCACTATTGTCGGAGGTTTCGCCCACAACCAGGTAATAGCCCTGGCAGATAAAGTTGTTGACGCGGTTAAATCCGGTGCTATCAAAAAGTTTGTTGTCATGGCTGGCTGTGACGGCCGCTTTAAGAGCCGGGAATATTTTACAGAAATTGCTAAAAAGCTACCTCAGAATACTGTCATTTTAACAGCAGGTTGTGCAAAATACCGTTATAATAAACTGGATCTTGGTGATATCGGTGGCATTCCACGGGTTCTCGATGCCGGACAGTGTAATGATTCCTATTCACTGGCAGTGATTGCCATGAAATTGCAGGAAGCATTTGAATTGGAAGATATTAATGACCTGCCACTTGCATTTGATATCGGCTGGTATGAGCAAAAGGCTGTAGCAGTATTACTGGCGCTCTTGCACCTTGGATTCAAAAAAGTTCGCATCGGACCAACCTTGCCGGCATTTTTGTCACCCAATGTGGCAAAAGTACTGATTGATACCTTTGACCTACAGGTGACTGGTGATGTTGAAGAAGATATTGAAAAAATAATGGCAGAATAAAGCTGCTGTTATATACCCCACAAAGCGCTCCCCTTCCCTCGGGAGCGCTTTTTTATTCTATTAAAAAAGTATTATAACTCAAATTCGTACTACTAAATATTTTCTCCTTTCACTGAAAATAAATAACTAATATTATACTACCCGGTATAATCTTTGCAAATGGCTGCCTGTCACGGAAATATAAATTACTAAATACAAAGGAAAAAATATTCAATGAAGAGATTACAGTCTGAAAATTTTAAACTGGCCGCCTCACTAAAAATTAGTTTCGGCATTGATGATCTGCCCCTGGCAATCGACGGCCTGGTGAGAAGTTTAAAAAAATCAGAGGTTCCGCCGCTTATTTATATGAAAGGAAAAACCTGTACAGGTTGTTCGGTATCATTGTTAAACTTTACCCGCCAATCCCCTTCAAAACTGATTATCAATCATGATAACCTCGTTACCACCAGTGGTAATATTTCTCCCCATAATATTGCAATCGATCTGATTCGGCGCTACACCTCCGGTAAGATAGGCCCTTACTTTTTTGCCCTGGAAGGCTCAATCCCCAAAGATCCGGCCAACTGTTATATGGCCAACCGCCCGATCTCCGATTGGGTTCGACGCGCCGGAAAAACATGTCTCAGCGCGGTCTCCTTTGGTAATTGTGCCAGTGATGGGAATCCTAATATTACCAGCGGAGCCAATTCCAATCATATGAGCCTGGAAGAATTCTTTAAGCAGGAGAACATTAATAAGCCTGTCATTCATGTGCCTGGTTGTCCGGTGGGACATGAGCACATTGTCAGCCTGATTGTCGATCTGGTGAAAAGCCAATACCCACACATTCTGGAACGTAAAAAAGAAAAAAATTACCTACTTAAATCACTATAGTGTTCGAAGTATTCCGGCTTTTGACAGATATAATTTCCGGTCTCTGACGAAAGAAATATTTTTGGCGCGAAGCGGGCATTGTTCATATTTTTATGAATAATGCAGGCTAAATCAAAAAAATCCATGTACAAATTAATTACCTGCTCAATTTCCTATAGAACCAACTATTTCAATATCACGCTAAGTATGTCTTCATTTTCTTTTGATGCGACCGACATAACATCAGGAATTACCCCATCCATGAAACTTGCCATCAGCGAGGAATTCATTCGTGAAGCATACACTTTTCCATCATTTTTCTCATAAATAGCAATTCTGCATGGCATTAGACTGGAAGCAATTCGTTCATCATTTCTATCCAAAATTTTATGAGCATGATCAGGATGACACAATTCAAAAACTTTTACTGCTTTTATATCGGATTTCCCAAATTTTTTCATTGATTTCTGAAGATCATGAATCGCGGGTATTTTCCACCCATGCTCTTCTACAGATTTAGTAAAATGAGCAACAGCTTCATCAAAATCATGATATTTAACCTCATCTTCCATAAGCATCAGGCCGGGAATTGAAAGAGACAGAATAATAGCAAAAATTCCAGCGCCAGTTACTAAACCTACAATCCCGCCAATCAAATATTTTTTCATTTTTTTTACTCCTGTTATATTTTTTTAAGGACATATAAATGATTAACAAATACAAAAATGGTTACATCTGCGATAATAGGCATGGGCTTTGTGAGGCATTACAAAACTTTTTTATTGAATAATAGCAACAGAACCGATAGTTTTGATTATCCTGAATTATTCATGAATTTTCAAATTATTCAAGCAAAGCGCATAAAATTAATATGTTACAAAAGAAAAAATTAATTTGGGAAATTCATGGATCATCCGGTCTCTGGGTGCGAAGTGGGTATTGTTCATGTTTTTATGAATAATGCCGGTTAATTATTAATCGAAAGAGGAATATGGATCAAAAAACAGCAAAATATTTTGCAGCCTTAACAAAAATCAAAAATGGTAATTATGATGTAAATTTTGAAGATCACGATGAATTGGGGCAATTAATTGAGACAGTTGCCGATCTGACTCGCTCAAAACTTGAACAATCCAACAAGTTATTTAAAATTACGGAAGAAATAAACGGTGTTGTTGACCTTAACGACGTCTGGAATCATGTTTATGATTCTTTTAAATCTATCATCCCCTATGACCGAATCGGAGTTTCCCGCCTGATTGATGATAATACGACGGTCAGAGCCTGCTGGTACCGGTCAGAATCAGATAAAGCAAAACTAACTCATGGTTATAGCGCTCCCCTTAAAGGGTCCAGTCTAGAAAAAATCATCGAAACCGGTGAACCACGGATACTCAATGACCTGGAAGCCTATTCTCACGAGCATCCTAACTCCCATTCCACAAAACTGATCCTGCAAGAGGGCATGCGTTCCAGTCTCACTTGCCCGACCTATGCTTTAGGAAAACCGACCGGTTTCATCTTTTTCTCATCAATGGAAAAGAATAAATACAGGGGTGCCCACGTGGGCCTTTTTCAACAAATCTCCAATCATCTGGGAATGATCGTTGAAAAATCCCGGATCATGGAGCGGTTGCAGGAATTAGACGAACTGAAGAACCAGTTTTTAGGTATTGCCGCCCATGACCTCCGCAGCCCCGCCAACCTGATCAAATATCATATCAATATCTGGAAAGATGGCTATCTTGGCGAATTTTCACCACAACAAAAAAATACCATGGAAATCATTGAACGTAATTGCGACCGCATGCGAAAATTAATCGATGATCTATTAGATTTAAGTGCGATTGAATCGGGTGAGATATCTATCAATAAAACTGAAACAGACTTTGTGAAAATGGTTACAGAGTATTTTGAAAACACCAGCCATCTTCGCAAGGAGAAGTCCATTACCGTCAAATTGGATATTGATGATCAGATACCAACCATCAAAATTGACCAGGATAGAATTTTGCAGGTGATTGAAAATTATGTCTCAAACGCTATCAAATATTCCAATCCAGGCACAGAAGTAATCTTCAAATTTGAAAAGTTAACCAATTATCTGAAAATATCCATAATCGACCAGGGGCAGGGCATTCCGCCGGAAAATATCAAAAAACTTTTTACGAAGTTCGGTAAAGCCGGCGTCAAACCCACGGGCAAAGAAAAAAGTACCGGGCTGGGCTTATTCATTTGTAAAAATATCATTGAAAAACATGGCGGAGAGGTTGGCTTCAACTCCACAGTTGGGGAAGGCTCAACTTTTTGGTTTACTTTACCGATAAACTAATTACAATATCTGTGCACAGAAATTGATAGCTGTTGATATCTGGTTTAACAATAATCTTGAAATGCTGGAAAGCAATGATCCGTTTAATCAAACAAAAATATCTATTATTTATAATTGGGTTATTTCTTATGGCGATGCACAAGCCTGATTTTGCGCAAACACTTAATATTTATACCGAGGAATGGAAACCCGTCAGTTTTTCTGAAAATGGTGAATTAAAAGGACTGGGGGTCGAAATCGTGCAGGAGATATTGAACCGCCATAATTCTGATGTCACCATCGCTATCGTTCCCTGGGCCAGGGGTTGGGAGATGATTCAGGCCAATCCAAACACCATTTTGTTTACCATGACCATCACACCAAAGCGGGTAAAAATGTTTAAGCTGGTAGGTCCGGTAGCCATCGGAGAAACGAATTTCTATGCCAAAAAAGGGACTGACTATTATGTCACTCGACTAGAAGATGCAAAAGTGGTCAAAAGAATTGGAGTTTATCAATCGGCTGTAGAAGAGCAATACTTAATAGAGCGCGGTTTCACAAATCTGGAATCAACCGCCCTTCCCTTTCATTCGGCAAAAAAACTGATGCTGGGACGAATCAACCTCTGGTGTAATGCGGATCTGACCGCTCCGGCTATTTTGCAAAAAGCCGGATATTCTATCGAGGACGTCGCCACCGTTTATACGGTGCGGAAAAATCATCTCTATATCGCCTTTTCGGCAACAACATCTGACAGTATCGTCATTCAATGGAAAAATACTCTTCAGGAAATCAAGGAAGACGGAACTTTTACAAAAATGTATCGCAAATGGTTACCGGACAAGACACCGCCACTTTACACCAAACTGATCAACCGGGTAGGTCATCAGCCCTCTTCTAAATAATTTAATTTTTTAATACTGAAATTTTAATATTTTTAGGTTGATTTATAGATATTTTTTTGCCTAATATTACGGGCTTGAAATTTGCTATTCATTGGCCCTGTAAAAATAAGGAAATGTCATGAGATACAAAGTCTTACTGATCGAAAGTAATGAAAAGATCCGTAAAAAAACGAAAGACCAATTAGAACGACGAGGCCTCTCTATTATTGACGCCCATTATTTTAATGACGGGTTGAAACTGCTTCGACAGATCGGCGATATACAGATTGTACTGGTGAACTGGAAAATCCAACAATCACAGGATTCGGCACAAGAAATCACCGGTGAAAAAATATTTAATGAAATTATTAAGCGCCGTCCGGAAGTGAATATTTTTCTTTTTACACAGGAAAAAGATCCACGCAAGATCAAAGGACACGGTAAAATCAGCGGTTATTTTTTCAAAATGGATTTTGACTACGATGACATCAAACGCAAAATATCGGCCGCTATCAAAGAAAAAAGCCAGACGCCCTTTTATGATGAACTGGTTAAATATGCCAATAAATCCAATGATTCCTGGCATACGCCGGGCCATTCCTCCGGCGATTCGGTCAAAAATTCCCCCTGGGTCAAGGATTACTATAATTTTTTCGGGCACAATATGTTCGCTTCCGACATTTCTGTATCAGTTCCTTCTCTGGACTCTCTGCTGGCGCCAAAAC
>CAYTLS010000079.1:5850-7405 GCA_964438745.1 uncultured bacterium | reverse complement strand
TTTGGGCCTCCTTTTCCGGGTACCAATTCGGCCGGTGGATCAGGCAAATTTACCCAGGTATTGCCACCGTTTATAGAAACATACATTCCCAGGCTTCCTTCATTGACATTTACAAAAAAATCATCTGCTCCAACAATGATATCCGGATTTGATTCGCAAACCGAAAGAACTACCTTTCCAATATTTGTCCAGCTTTTTCCTGCATCGTTACTTTTCATCATGCCAGCATAAACCCGGTTTGGATTAGCAGATTTCCAGTAGACATCCATATGGCCAAGTCCGGGAGTGCGTTTTCCCGTATAACTCCAATTCAATCCGCCATCGTTGGAACGTACAATGTAACCCTGCCGTGCGAAAGTACCAATCATATTGTCAGGATTTGCAGGATTGTAGGCAATTCCTCCGGCGGTTCGGGCAGCAGTCCACCAATCTCCTGCTTCCTCTGCCATTGATGGAAGAGGCTCAAGTTCTGGATTGTTATCATAAGTTGCTCCCCGCCAAAGTTTACCGTCATTTTTTGTGACAGCATACCCTTGTTCATAAACTGAAATGCCCCATCTGCCGGGATCACTGGGGGCCACTGCTATTTGACCAATGTCCTTGAGGGGACCTCCCGTTGCATAGGATTCAAAAGTTGCACCAAAATCCAAACTACGCATCAGACCACCGTTTTTTGGTATTACATAGAGCAACTCATTTGGCACGCCCGGCACAAAAGAAATGGGCTGACCGATATTTTCTCTGCGTGCATCAGATGGAAATCCGGTTTTATACATTTGGTAATCGTGAGCGGTCCAGCTCTGAAAACTTGGTATTGAATCTCCAACTACTCTGTCTGTCCCTGACCATGTCACCCCTCCATCCTCAGAGTATCTTAATCCACCCTTGTAAGCTCCTCCTAATTCAAGGTAAAGATGGTTCACATCACCTGGATTTATGCCGATATCCCTGAAACTGGAATTGCTCCCCAACGCAACATCAGAATTTGTCAGTGTCTCGCCAAAATCTGAAAAACGCAGCAACTCACGCCCTCCAAATGGCCAGCTATTTGGATATCCTTTTCGAATAAACCATCCCTGGGAAGGGTCCTCCGGATTGATTTCTACCTGGAAAAAATCTTCAGCGGGGGCATGTAGTCTTTTGACTTCTTCAACAGTACCAGAGGAATTTATTTTAATACGCCATAGCTGGCCCTGCACAACTGGATTCTTATTGTTACTTTCGAGATATGTGCTAAAAACATCATTCTGACTAAAGGCACGCGTATTATATATTTTTACATCATCCATTGTTCCATTAAACCCGGTTCCTGAAACTGTATCCTTATCTCCGAAAACTTCTGATTGTGAACCGAATCCAAGAAAACCGAACCTTTTATTGCCACTTCCAAAAGTGTTTTTCCCTGTGTTGGAACTTGCTATTCTATCCCCATCTATATAAAGCTGCAAAAGACCTGCATTAAACACGCCTGCTAAATGGTGCCAGTCTCCATCATCAATACGCATGCCAATTACCTCATCAATTCTGCCGGCATCTGATTCAGATCCACCATCAT
>CAYTLS010000079.1:0-5840 GCA_964438745.1 uncultured bacterium | reverse complement strand
TCATTTATAACCGAGGAACCAGATTCAAAGCTGTATATTCTTCTCTGCGAAACCATTGCGACAGAATCTAAATCGGAGCTACTAATACTTGGAAATAATTTTGCCGCTGCGAAATCAGAAGGTACATCAAAATCACCAGTAGCTTTAAGGGTTACACGCGTATCTGTACGCAGGTTTCTAAGTTCATAAAAGGCGGTCCAGGTATCCAGGGTTGATCCCCGGACATAAATCAGATTCATCCACAATTCATCTGAAATGCTATCTGTTTCATCATCAAATCCAAGCAGGGATTCATCGAAGCTTTCAGATCCGGGCCATTTATTCGTCGTTCCGGGATTTACTCCATACAAGGCGTACGAAGCATTATTTGGAGAGGCCTGCCGACGAAGCTCCAAAGTGGTTCGAATTCCATTGATTGTATCTTCCAGTCCGAAGCGAAAAATCCTGTAAAATTTAGCCGTTTCCTCAGCGCTACGATGAAATGAAAATCTTATTCCCACTGAGTACAAATCTTCAATGGGAAGTCCCTGGGCAAGGGTAACCGACTGCCAACCATTTAATCCATCCTGTAGAATAGAACCATGTTCGGTTGTATCAACTGTAAAACCTTCCTTCCCGAACCAGTTTTCATTGTCAGACAGATTACCCGGCACATAGCCTTCAGATGAAGTAAAACCAATCGTATCAACAGGAATGTTCTCCGGAAGTCCTCCGCTTTCAACCATCGTGAGCACGCTAAAGACAGGAGCACCTCCACGTGTTCCCAATTCCCAATATTCATTTCGATCGAATGAAGCGATGACCTGGCTGGAACTGTCTGCTGTCCTTACCCAGGCGGATACGGTGAACCTGGAAGGATTATTATATGACATATTCTCAATGGCCAGAAAATTGGTTCCACTGAAATTGGCAGCATAAGAATTTATTGCAGCGGATTCATTCCATGATGCAATCGAACCAGTCAGATGGTTCCCATTTTCACTGGCATCATTCAGATTTTTATCAAATCTCCATCGGGCTGTATAATCGGAGGGTGCGTTCCATACATCAATGGGTATTTTATTCCCAGCAACATGAATTGGCATTTTCTTTTCCGCAATGGCATATACTACAGTCTGATTGTCACCATAAGTACCGGCAGCCAGCGTTTTAATTCTTCGGTCTGAAAATTCTGAACCTATAGTTGACCAATTTAGCCCTGCATCTGTTGATCGCACAAGTCCATGAGAAGTCGTACCCAGATAAATATGACTTGAACGCAAAGGACAGGGGTCTTCTAAAATAAGTGTCCCTCCGGAGTTGTTGCCAAATTTCTCATAGGCTCCTGTTGGTAAGCTATATATTTGCTCCCAGGATTCTCCCCGATCTGCACTTTTCCAAAGACCTGCAGGTGAGGACTGTGGAGTAATATTTCTCCAATAATCGTGTGCCAAAAGAACGTAGATTGTAGAAGGATCATAGCGTGAAAACTCGATGCTCATAGGTGAACAACCCGGGGTTCCGATATTTGGCATTCGGAAAGGTTTGAAATTTACACCATCCTCGGATATTACACTGGTCCATTCATTATCCACAAATGCTCTCAAATCCGGGTCAGCAAATGACACCGACAAATCGGTAATATTTTCCGTATGATCCCAACCCAAACCGGCAGGATAGTCATGGTCCTGGTATCCCGGTCCGGGAACCGTATTGCGTTGCCAGGGTTGGCCATTCAAAGAATGGCTAATAAAAACCAGAATAAACACAGTGCAAAAAAATCTGACTACCTTCATAATTTAATATTTTAAATAAGCATCCCCTGAATGATCTATTAAATATTCGTGTGCGACAATTCTATTTCACAATTATTGTTTGCTCTTCGGAACTATTGCTAATCTCAACTTCAAACGCTTCTTTCCCTTCAATTTGAACGGTATAGGTCCCATAAAATCCTCTAAATGCAATATTTTCATTCAAGCTCCCCTCCCACTTTGTATGCCATTTATCCTTGATTAAACCTTTTAACGCAAAATAGTTGGGTTTCAATTTCCCCTCCTCGGTAACTACCCCTGCATCCATACCTTTACCGCCAAGGTTATCAATTGTAAACCACCTGGAAATACCATCGATATATGGCTTTGAGAAAAGTAAAGTGTGAAAATTTGTCTCCCACGCTGCAATCTCCTCATCACTGATACGAGGCTGGTTAGGATTGGTACTCTGATTGTTTCTTGATGGTGGATTAAACTCAGTGATTACCATTGGTTTTCCAAGCTTTCCCATCTGTTCAAGACCTTTATCTATTTCATCCATCATGAATGTACGGGGACCAAATTGGGGGGTTCCTTCCTGAAACGGCAGTCCTTGTGCATAATAGTGGGCCTGATAACCTATATAATCATATGGAGCATCATGTTCAACCAGGTACTTATGATACCTGTATATCTCCTGGAAGACTGGATTACGTGTACTCCAAATATTGGTCTCCAATACCACAAGTTTTGCATTGGGAAGATGCTTCCTTGCAATCTGAAGCAC
Source organism: uncultured bacterium (assembly GCA_964438745.1). Classification (GTDB taxonomy): domain Bacteria; phylum Fidelibacterota; class UBA2242; order UBA2242; family JAFGTP01; genus JAFGTP01. The sequence continues at coordinate 3,320 of CAYTLS010000079.1, read as the reverse complement.
TCTTAGTCCGTTTTCAGGTTTAGCAAAATCGGGAAAATTTGTTGTTTTAAGATATATACCATGCGGATTCTGATCCCAATATTGATAATTAATAAACTCATTAATCACATCAACTTCAGAAATTAAATCCCCGTATCTATCAGCGACATGCTTAATTCTCTCTTCGATTTTTCCCCACAATTCTTCTTCCGTAAAACCGTCGAACCAACGTGGAAATCCAAATAGCAGTGCATGATAACGCGATTTTTTATCTAATTCATTTGCAATTTTGAAGCCATAGTCAGGGGAATTCCAATTAAGAGGTCCATCTAACTTATTCTGATTTGTGCCCCAATAATCGCAAATAATAACAGTATTGAACAAAGTGTCAATTGCTTTTAAGGCAGCTACTTTCCCTGGATCGCTTTCACTGATCTTATGTAATCCAAAGAGGTCTGCCCCAAAATCAAATTCATGGTATTTTAATTCGATTGTTGCATTTTCGTTGATATTATTTCCATTTTCGTCGACAAAATGCAGAACAAAATCTCCTTTGCGAACATCTTCAATATTCCGCTCTGCCATTTCCATAATACAATAAGTACCCTTATCTGTACCATCAAAAAAATCAAATTCTTGCGTTTGCCCAAAGGACAAAGTCCTAATAAGCATAAGTGAGCTAAATAAAAAGATGTATTTCGCTTTCATATGTGAATCGATTTGAAACAGTCCGACAGCTTTTCAGAGAGAATTAATATTGGATCTAATCAGAAGTTCTGCTGACTTCATATCGACCAGGTACGGCATCAAAGGAAAATTTACCGTTTCCTGCGAATTCAGCCTTAATCTTGTCTTCCCCCACAATCCTGAATAAGTCGCATTGATCAACATCCCATGCATCTATATTCAAAGTGAAGTTATGTGCAGTTGAATAATCCAGTTTCGTGACAAGACTAACCAGAAAATCTTTTCCCCACAAGGGCTTAAGCTGTTCCGTGTTGGGCTCTAATTCAATGCTAATACTATTATCAGAGATATGGACTGAATAAATACCCGTCCCATCATAGCTTACAACTGGAGAACTGCCCAGGCCTAAAATATGATCAACACCTTTTACCGGTTGAGGGAAGTCATCAGGTGAAACGTCACCGGAATAGCTATACATCTGTTCAGAGCTAAAAATACTCAAGTCCTTTTCATATGAGTACATAAAATTATCCGCCACTTTTTCGGTAGTGGTCTCTGTATCGTATTCATGATAAATCGGCAATGATCTGAATACTTCACCGGCGATAGCATAAGCAGCTGCTTTCTTAGGCGTACTTGTTAAACTCAGATGATGCGATCCATTCCGGTATGGGGCATAGCGGGGCATGCTGTAATGCCACATGCTTGCCATTTGAACACCCATTGCCCGAAAAAAATCTGCTTGTGCAGGATATAAATATCCACTCTGGTTATAAAAAATCTCAAACTCGTAAACGACTTTGGCCTTCTTCATAAAATCCGGACGCAAAGCCCATCTGTACCAATCTTCCTGTTCATATGAATCCTTTAAAAAAGATGAAAAATCGTAGCGGGAAAGATCAATAGGGTTTTTAGTATAGGGTTTTTTAGGAATGCCTTGCCCGGGATAATTACAAAAGGAGACTACCTCAACTTTCGAAGCAGCAATGGCATCAAAAACCTCCTCTTTGTTTCTGATCATTCTGTGCCAGTTACAATTCCACACTACGGGTTGGACAGCACCTGTTTCCCTTATTGCATCATACATTTCATTAATGTAATTCAGGACAAGCGCGTAACGATAATCTTTATAATTATTGTCCTTATCAGTGACTCCGTTTTCAGTTAACCATTCCGCGTACGCTGGAAAATATTCACTTGCTTTAATTTCGTCATAGGAATAATACAGGGGCTCATTGATTATTTCCCAAACTGCAATTGAAGGTGAGTTTTTATAGCTTCTTCCAAGATAGGGATTCTCCCGGTTAAGTAGTTGCTGAATAAAGTTTTTAGATTTAGCTTTCAATTCCTGATCCGTAATTAATTGCTTTCGGTCGGTTCCTTTCAGAAAAGAATTTTCCACGAAACTTGGAACGTTGGCTTTTGGATCCTCCACATCAATGTCATACGACATACTTGGATTTAAAAAGGTAATATAAGAATACATCCCCCTTTTAGCAGCTTCAGCTATCATATAGTCCAATAAATCCAGATAGATAGTTTCGACAAGGTTTCCCTGGTCATCGGTAAAATCAGTAGGAGTTAGATGGCAGCGAATTAAATCGCAATTCATCTTTTGAATTTCATCCAGAGCTTCATCAGTTGCTTTCTTAAGCGTGTCGGCATTCAAGGGTACTCCAACTAATTTAAATAAACTATTATACTCCCAGGAAAGACAGGGTTGTAGATTTACGCCCCATAAGGCAAGTTCATTTCCATCAGGAAAATAAAGCCTTCCATTTTTAGCATATATAAACTTATTTTCGTTGACTGAATTGCTGTTGCAAGAACCCATGATTATTGTTAAAACAATTGTTATTGAAACGATAAGCAGTCTCGAAACATGTATTCTCATAACAACAATATTAAGTTAATTAATTATCTGTCTGTCTGTCTGTCTGTAAATTACAAACCTTTCACGCAAGCCTCAACTATTTCACTTAATGAGCCAATGGCAAGGCAAATCGAAAAATCTGTTGCTCCGTAGTATAGCCACAATTCGTCTTTTTCATATTTTGGAATGACACCGCAAGGGAATATTGTATTATCACAGTTCCCGTGTTTTTCGTATTTTTCCTGGGGCATCAATAAGTAGCTATTGGTTTTTCCGATGACTTTCCATGGCTCATCAAGATCCAAAAGAATTGCTCCTATATAATAATATGTTCCGCCTGCCGGACTAAACACACCATGCATGATATCAAGCCACCCTTTTTCGGTTCGGATTGGAGGAGTCGGACCTATTTTTTGCACATTCCAAAAACGATACCCAGCAGCAATAACCGGTTTAAATTCTCCCCAGTGCACCAGGTCTTTTGATGCACTAATCCATATATCTCCATTTCCTCCGTCTCCTCCTCCCGGGCGATCAAGCTTATAATATTTGCCATTTATTTTTTCCGGGAAAAGCGATGCTCCACGATTTTTTGGCTGGGTGATAATATCAATGCGCTCGTATGACTCAAAGTCTTTGGTCCTTCCTAACATACCTACTGGCGAATCATAGCCTTTCACCATTACAGGAGTAATGATATAATACCATTCGTCGATTTTAGTAACCCTGTTATCAATAAAATGGTGATACAAAGGATAGGGATACTCATCACATTGTGTAT
>CAYTLS010000078.1:0-7422 GCA_964438745.1 uncultured bacterium | reverse complement strand
ATTGGCGTTTTGGATTGTTTTTTGATACAATTCATGAATCTGTTTCAATTCCACTTCAGTTTTTTTACGCTTAGTAATATCAATATAAATTCCAATCGTAAAATCTACTTCGTCACCAATTTTGACTGGTGAGCCTACAATAATTGTATCAATCATTTTTCCTGATTTGGCACGACGTTTTGTTTCTAAGGATATTTTATCTTTTTCATGCAGTATTTGTTTGGTAAACTCGACAGCTTCTGCATGGTATTTATCCGGCGCTAAAATATCATTGATATTTTTCCCGATAACTTCATCACTGGTGTATTCAAAAAGGGTTTCAAACTGAGAATTGACCTTGACAATCTCCCCATCACGATCCGTAGATGCAATGGCTTCCGGTGAATTTTCAAAAAGAGATTCAAAGAAAAGTTTCTGGGTTACAATGTCGTGTTCAATTTCTTTTCGATGGGAGATGTCGGTTATTGTCCCTCTGATACCAATAGTTTTATCATTTTTTTGAATACTGTTGGCATAGAATAATGAATACCGGGTTTGGTTATTTTTCGCGACTGTCTGTATTTCACAATTAATACAGCTGCCACCTGCATATATAGCCGTTATTTTTTTCTTGACTTCCTGAAGATCAGAGGGCCTGAAGAGGTTTAAAAAATTAATTCCCTCCTTAAGATCTTGATTGGTTAGAGAAAAGTAACTTAAAAAACTCTTGTTGGCAAAAGTAACGGTGTTGTTAATATCCAGTTCAAAAACAGGCTGTGGTAATAAATCGGTCATATCCCGAAACCGTTTTTCGGATTCCCGCAATTTATTTTCAATTTGATGCTTGTGTAATGCGGTTTTGATCATTGAATTAACTTCGTTAATGCGGTGAGGTTTTAATAAAAAACCATAGGGTTCGGTGAGTTTAGCCTGCTCTATAGTGTGTATATCAGAATGAGCGGTTAAAAATATCACAGGTATATCCAGCGTATCTTTGATTATTTGTGAGGTCTCAATTCCTGACATAGTACCACTGAGTTTAATATCCATAATTATCAGGTCAGGAAGGTATCTTTTGGCTTTTTGGATTGCTTCTGGTCCATCTAATGCCTTATCAACAATTTCATAGCCGAATTCTTCCAGATTACTTTGTAAATCCTCTGCAAATATTAATTCGTCCTCGACAATTAATAGTCGTCCGTTACTCATGATACCTCAAAATTTGGTTTATTTTTTTGTTAACAATAAAAATAGGTATTATTACTCAAAATAACATTAACTTTTTTCTTCCGGATATAATAGTTTTTATAATATACGGTACCTTTATCCTTTAATTTTTTGTAAATATATTATATATTATCCCATCAAATAATCAGGAAAATTTAAATGAAAAATATTACAAGTGGTGTTCTCGAAGTTATTGAGGATAAAGGATTTTTACGTGATCCTTTTAATAATTTTGAAATTCATGAAGATGACATCGAAATAAGTAAAGAGATTGTTAGGAATTTTAAACTTAAAGATGGCTGTTATGTTACAGTCTCCTTGAAAGACAACCAGTTTAATTCAATACTGGGGGTTAATAATCTTGCTCCGGAAAAATTTCGTATGTTAAAATCTCATAAGGAATTGACCCCTGTCAATCCCAATGAGCAATTAATGATCGGCCAGAACCGCAATGATGCCGTTGGCAGACTGATTGATCGGTTAGTGCCGGTTGCAAAAGGTCAGCGGGGACTCATCATTTCTCCTGCAAAGGCAGGAAAGACAATGCTCATCAAGCATATCGCAAAATCCATCAGTGTTAATTATCCGGATATAAAACTGGCAACCTTGTTGGTAGATGAAAGACCGGAGGAAATTACTGATTTTCAGCGAGAACTTCCCAAGGCAATGGTATTTCATTCTTCGGCGGATATGAGTCCCGAAAGCCATATGCGGATTGCGCGGCTGACGATTAACACAGCTTCCCGAATGCTGGAGGTTGGCGACGATGTCTTTATTTTGATTGACTCATTAACACGTCTCGCACGTGCATCCAATAAGGAATCAAAATCAAACCGCACTATGAGTGGTGGCTTGGGAATTAAAGCAATGGAGTTTCCGCGTCAACTCTTTGGCCGTGCAAAGAATGTCGAAGGAGGCGGGTCACTGACCATTCTGGCATCAATATTAGTGGAAACCGGAAGTCGAATGGATGACATGATTTTTCAGGAATTTAAAGGCACAGGTAATTGGGACTTGCGACTATCCCGCGAATTAGCAGAGAGAAGGGTCTTTCCGGCAATTGATCTCTCCCAATCCTCTACACGAAAAGAAGAATTGATCTTATCGGAAAGAATGTTGGAAAAGAGTAATGAATTAAGACGGAAAGTAATTGATCTGCAACCTGCGGATGCACTTCGGGCGGCTATAAAATATCTTAGATAGTTATTTTATAGAGTATCGTTCCTGCTTTCTTAATCCTGAGGCCTTTTACCAGGCTCTCTATTTGTGACGTAATTTTTTTAGAAATCGCCGAAAAACCAAAATTTATATGATAGAACCTCTATGGACAGCACACCAATAAAGTGCATGTTATCTCATTTTTTGAAGAGAAGTCGCCCAATTCTGGAATATTGCGGAGAAGTAATTTTCAGGAGTAAGTTTTGTCTTTATCAGATAACAAAAATGGATAGTATCGTTCGTTAGTTGGCAGAAATCTATATTTTGTATGTATTAATCCTGCAAGCAGATATATTAAAATTTGTTTGGGGGGAAATTTTGCTAAGAAAAAAATAAAGGGATTAAAAAATCCCTTTATTACTGATCTATGGTATTAGATTAATTCTACGTTTTGGGCGCAAGGTCCTTTTCGACCTTCACCAACTTCGTATTCAACCTTATCGCCATCGTGCAGTGATGATGATCTAACATCGGATTTATGTACAAAAATATCTTTGTCACCATCGTCTGGTGTGATAAATCCATAGCCTTTTGTTTCGTTAAACCATTTTACTGTACCTGTGTTCATTACTAAATTCTCCTTGTTAAATTAACTTCTAAAAATAGTTTTAATCTGACGAAACTTTTTATGTCAGGTTAAACTATTACAGTATCTAATGTAAGAATAAAAATTTAATTTACATACAAAAAAATATTTTAATTTCACTTAAATAATCTTTTAAAAAAATGTGTTGGTTTAAATAGTTGAAAATAAATTGTTTATACAAATTTTTCCATATTAATCGCCACAAATATATTTGATAATTGAGGGGTCTATGGGGTAATATTCAATATCAGTTGGCTGGGTCAGCAATGTTTCGTGAGGTTTTAACCAGGGCTGATTATCAGGAAGATTCTTTAAGGTATTACCTTCCGGATAAATAGTAAGGGTTGATACAATTTCAAAAATACCTTTTTTTGCACGGGCTCTATTGATCTGTAGTCCGGACGGGGTTATTGTGAATTTTGACCACATAACATGACCCTCTCCAATCAAACGGAAAATTAAACCCAGGATACCTGATGTCGGCTGACCGGATAATCCATGCATATCATCATATAATATGACATTCCCAAAATCTAAAATCCGGTAAGTGATCTGATTTTTATTCTTGACTTTGAGGGTTGGTTGTGACAGCGTGTCGGTAAAAGTATAATAGGATTGACCGATTTTCTTTGCGTTCCATCCAACGATTACATTTATTGCAAATGTTGGTTTTGGTCCTTTTCTGATTGTTTTTATAATTTTGTCTTGCCGCAAATCAATTATCTGATCTTGATGATAATCAATTGCGCGGTGAGAAAAGACCGGCATTTCCTCATCACTTAATTGAGTGTAGCGCTTAAAAGCCCGATACCATTCCCGGTTATTTAAGATTATAATTTCAGTTGTTGAATCCTTCTTTTGGGTGCTCCTTGCGATTTCCAGTAAAACCATGGCCTGGAATCGGGCAACATTGGTTGTGGCCGTCGCAGTATAACCCGCTTGGGTTTTCATAGCTTCGAAGATACCGGAAGATTTAATTTCTGTGATTGTCTGTGAATATAAAGTCACAAACAAAAATATTGCCGATAATATTAGTTTATATTTTATCATTGCTTCACCAATACTATAGATATAACTATTTATTTGTGATTTTTAAAGTAAAAAAGTGGGTATCACTTTCCTTTTTTCTTCTGAAATATTGTTCTGCCGGATGGTAGGTGAATGATTTTTGGTAGGGTTGTATGGTTTATGCGTTGGTGAATTGTGATTTTACATACTGGTTTTCTACCAATAGGGAAATATTTTTGATGATATTTTAACAAAAATGCTACTGATTATCTGAGCAAATTTATTTATGTCTGATTTTTAGAAACAATATGACAGAAGCAAAAATAAAAGTCACACTATTGGCCAGTATAATGGGCAAATCTTTCAGTATAATACCATAGATTAACCAGAGCAGTACCCCGCTACTAAAAGCTAAATACATGATCAGGGAAAGATCTCTGGTATGTTTCGTTTTTATTGTCTTGAGTGCCTGGGGGATAAAAGCCGAGGTTGTTAAAATTGCTGCGATGAATCCAATTAGTTTTGTCATAAAATTTCCTGTTTAATAAAAATAACAGGGAATATAATCTTTTTGAATGCCAATTAATATAAATTTATGTGAAATTTAAACTTGCTTATCAATTTTCAACCAATCACGAGCAGAGCTCAACTCTCTAAACACTTCAATATCAAGCCCATTTATTTCCGATATTGATGAGAACATTCTTGCCATTCCATAATTAAGCTGATTATTGACACATATTGCCAATTTTACCGGTCCATAGTTAACTGGTAAATGTTCCGACAAGTGTGCATATTCCTGCATTTCTTGAATTTTAAATAGCAGGCGGGCTTCTAAATAATCGGATAATATTTTCAAATTTTTTCGCAGGGGGAATTTTTTGACTTTTTTTCTATATTCTAAAAAGTGTGATAAGGTCAATTCTCCATAGCCGGTTTCATACAAAATGTTATTTTCATTGTCATAATGAAAAATAATTGGCATTGACAATGCTCCTTTAATATTAATCCGATAGCAATTATTGTAAATATATAAAAGTATTTAACACTTTTTTAATAAAAAACCACACCTGTTCTAATTAATTTTATTTTTAAATTTGGAATATTGATAAAATAGCAGGTTACATACCTATTTTTATATATTTTTAAAAATACCCCCTAATTTTAATTATTTCTATACTAGAGCCCTAAAAGGGCTCCCTGGGGATGTGTGTTTTTTGTACCACCAGTTAAAACTGGTGGTTAATAAGATGATTTTCAGTAGATTATGGATGTTATTATGGATATTATTTACCACCAACTTAAGTTGGTGGTATTCCAAATGGAAAAAAATGATTAACGGTTTTTATCGTTTCTATAATTTATTTAGGACAGATATGGCTAAATATGTAATAAAACCTATTAAAAAACTGTGTTTTACGATGCAAAATCTAAATAAAATTAAAACTAATTTTAATAGACAAAACTTGACTTAATAATTAATTTTATGAGGATAAAAAACTGTTATTAACATGTTATTTGCGGGTTTTCAGCGCGTAAAAACTTGATAGCTGGCAACGCCACAGATAAATTCATGCTGTAGATAATTTGAAAAAGGAAAATTTTGCGCATATAGGAGGGGAAAATTAAATGGTCACAAATTTTAAGGTTTATTTCCAGGCATTCATAGCATTTTTATTGATCACCGGTATATGTATGGCCGCCAATGGTTCATTAAGTGGAACAATTACTGATAAAAATACAGGTGATGTTCTGGCCGGGGCAAATGTTTATATAAAAGAAATCGCCGTCGGGAGCGCAACATCACTGGACGGCTCCTTTCTTATAATGAATATTCCTGAAGGTGACTATACGCTTCGCGTCGAATATATTGGTTACAAAGCTGAGGAAGTAGAAGTAAGAATCAAAGCTTCAAAAAAAGCACAAATAAATGTAGAACTTATTCCGGATGTCTTAAAGGCTGGAGAGAAGGTTATCGTCAGCGCTCAACGTAAAGGTCAGGTCGCTGCAATTAATCAACAACTGACTTCAGATAATATTATGAATGTGGTTTCCAGCGATAAAATACAGGAATTGCCGGATGGCAATGCTGCTGAATCCGTCGGTCGAATTTCAGGCGTCTCCATCCGCAGAAATGCCGGTGAAGGCCAGCAGGTAATTATTCGTGGCCTGGAACCAAAACTCAACGCTATTACAGTTAATGGTGTCCGTATTCCTTCTTCTGACAGTGAAAATCGCTCTGTAGATCTGTCGATGATATCTTCGGATGTTCTATCCGGTATTGAAGTATTCAAAGCGCCAACACCGGATATGGATGCAGAGACTTTTGGTGGCTCGGTAAACCTGGTTCTGAAAGAAGCGCCCGATGAAACCAAAGCCTATATCAAAACCATGGGCAGCTATTCCGACATGAATAATGACTGGGCCAATGTGAAAATCAATTCCCAGTTCAGCCACCGGTTTTTCAGTAAAAAACTTGGTATGATTGCATCAGCATATTACGAGAACAGAAACCGCGGCTCCGATGTATTTGAGGCTGATTATGATACCGAAGGTGTCTATGACGAGGAAGGCAATATTGATGTTATTGCTGAAAGTATGACAATTGCTGATCTGCTGGAACGTCGCAAACGCTATGGCGGCAGTTTGAATCTTGATTTCGTTCTGGCGTCGGACAATGTAATTTCCATGACCAACTTCTACAGCGAAAAAGAACGAAATATATTTGAACGGGCAAGAGATTTCAATGTTGGCACTGTGAATTCAAATTCTGTCAACACTTACGGCACCGTCATTGATAGAAATACCAGTTTACTTTCCAATGGAATCAGCGGTCAACACGCTCTGTTTGGTACAAAATTCAATTGGGGATTTTCCAGATTTGCAACCCATAATAACACACCTTATGAATTCGAATTAAGATTTCGTGAAACCTCAGCCTTTGATCAGTCAATTCTGAATCCTTACGGCCATCCCTCTACTTTTCCTGATGCAGCTCATAATAATCTGGACAATACGAGTTTGCAGAGAGCACGAATGACAAAAAATGATGTTGAAGATATCAGTTATACCTCCCAGTTAAATTTTGAGTTACCCTTCAAAATCACGACCAAGATCAATAGTATCTTAAAATTTGGCGGTAAATACACAACCTCAGCAAAGTCCAGAGATCGTTCAAGAACCGGGGAATACTTTTATTATCTGGGCGGGCTATATGTTAACCAGGCATTGGATGCCGATCCCAATAACCTGTCATTAAATTCAAAAGGAATGATCGCTATTGATAACTTTGTTGATAGTTACGATAGTCCTGACAACTTTATGGATGGGGAGTATGAATTAACTCCGCTTTTAGATGAAAATTTATTGAAAATGTTTTATAAAAATCATAATCAATATTTTAA
>CAYTLS010000077.1:0-7450 GCA_964438745.1 uncultured bacterium | reverse complement strand
TTAAATAATTTTATTGAAATTAAAGACGGAAATCAGATTAATTATATCGCTGAAAAAAAAGATGAAATTGTATTTCTTAATAAAAATATGAAGATTAAACAATCTATTACTCCTAAACCAGGCGCTAAGTTAAGTAAAATAATATATTCTAAAAAAGGAAAATATATTTTATTAATGGAACATATTCCAGTAGATAAGAATACAGATTTTCATATTAATTATCATAGGAATCTATCTCTAATAAATCATAAAAATAAGATCATGTGGGAAAAGAAAGAATATTATAATGTAGATGATTTATTATTACCAACTCGGATTATTTCAGATTACAATGGAAATACCTTTGAATTCAGTACAAAACAAGGTGTGTTAAAAACAATCGATTCATTAGGGAATGTTATTAATCAATATAAAATTTTTCCAGACCTTGACAAATATATGGATTATAAGTCAAAAATAAATATTTCAAAAGATGGGAAACATATTGTTTTGATAGCAAACAAAAAACAAGCAGTTAAATCCGGACGATATATATCTCGAAATAATAAAAGAGTTCCGGGTATTTCGTCAGAAAGACAGTCAGGGGAACCGACTTTATTCCTTTTCAACAATAATGGAGAACTGTTAAAATCTATACGATGCAAAGAAGAAGATGCCGTAAAAATTGGTATCAGTGATAATGGTGATAAAATATTATATTCAACTAAAAATATAGATGCAGATGGACCAGATTATGTGACAACAATACTTAATAGAAATTTGGAAAATGATGTTTCATTTGATTTTATAGTTAGAAAATTTAAGTTTATAAATAACTATCTAATTTATGAAACCTCTCGAGGCAGAGGATATAATATTAATAAATATAATTTACAAAAAAAATCTTTAGTATTTTCAACTAAATTAAATGCACCTACAAGAGAGATTACTTATAATAAAGATTTAAATATAATTTGTAATATATCTCAAAATTGGGCCACAACAAGTAATCCAAATCCTCCTTATTCAGTTGATATAATAGATAATAAAGGTGAGATATTAAAAAACATTGCTATTGAAGACTCATATTATATTGGAGACAATTATTTCAAAAATAAGGACGGAATATTGAAAATTGATTATAATAGTAAGGAAAAATAATGAAAAACAATATAATATTAGTTGTAATAATTTTACTTTTTTGTGATTTTGTTTACGGTTTAAGTTATGGCTGGCCTCTTCGTGAGTATGATGAGCAACAACGTATTAAAGGGACATTTGGAGAGTACAGGATATATAATGGAAATGAGTATTTTCATAATGGTATCGATATTCCTGCACCAGAAGGATTTACAGTTAAACCTGCTTTTGATGGATTTTTTCATGAAATAAGAAATAATGGAAATACAATTGTAATTTTACTAGATATTGAAAGTGAAAATGAACAGTATATGACTTATCATCATCTCAAAAATATACCCGATTTTACAAGAGGAGATGAAGTAATTGCTGGAGAAACACGTTTGGGTGAATTAGACGACAACAATCATTTACATTTTATAGATGGTAGTATTGATACCTATAGATATAATCCTTTGGGAGTACCATTTTTAACCCCATTTTCAGATAATTTAGATCCTGTTATTGAATCTATTAAATTTGTAAAAGAAATTGATGAATATAGTACATCTTATGAAGAAATTGATGTACAGTCAATTGAAATTGGGGAAAAAATTGATATTGTTATAGATGCTTATGATAGGATTCCTAATGGTCTAAGTGATGATAGGCCTGGGATTTATCAAATTAAAATCAATATATTTGACCCTGATGGTACTAAATTGACCAATGAAGAACATAGTTTAATTTTTAAAACTGGATTTGATAGGCCAGATGAGGTTCGACCAAAGGAAAATTTAGTATATGCGCCTGGTTCAACAATGAGTAATTTTCTATATGTACCTACAAATTGTGACGAAAAGGATGGAAATTTTAATTTTAATGGCAATTGGGATACAACACCATGTATGGCTGGAGAATATTTAATAGAATCTAATATTATTGATCATGCTGGCAACTCAAAAATTCAACAAAGAACAATCCTATTTAAAAATCAGTCAGGATCGGATCCAAATCCAGGCCAAATTGGAATTGGTGAGACTACAATTGATCCCTCTCAAGAAGTTGATGTGGTTTATTATCTCACAGATTTTGAAGGTAATTACGTTGAATGGAATGGAACGGTAGATTTAGCATCAAGTGATAATGGTTCTCTAACATTTGAATTGTATGGTGAAACTAATAGTGGCGAGATACTATTGAATTTAATTACTCATGACATTACTGGTGATAATCAAACAGATGAATATATAATTCCTTATCCACCACTTGAATTTTTTGATAATTCTCAATTTATTGAATTAGATTCTGATAATTACAAAGGAAAAATATTAATTAAGAATGATGATAATATATTGATAGAAACGTTGAACAATGTCAAAATAAAAAAATTCAATGGTAATATTGTATTTAATAAAACTTGGCAAGGAAATAACAGTTTATACTCTAATGTATTTATAAAAAGTGATGTTAATGTGGGTATTGATGCTGGTTCAATAATAAATCTCAATTCTAACAAAATATCCCTTGAAAATAATGCAGCCCTATCAATGCATTCAGAAAGTTCCCTACTACCACACATTGTACAGAAAAATAGTTCTATTGTTAAAGCATACCATCCTTCTATATTATCGGCTATTGCAGATGCTACATCCAATCAGACTATTATTATTGGAAGTTCATTGACATTAACAGAAAATCTTTCAATGCCTCTAGATGTTTCCTTAGTAATTATAGATGGTGTAATCAATTTAGAAGCATATAATGTTACTACTAATGGTGGCTCTATTAATTTTTCTGGTGGTTCTGTATCTCCAAAAATTCAATTAAAAAGTGGTTCAAGCATTGTTGGTCTTTACCCAGATGTCGCTTCCGCTTTGGCAGCTGCTACAAACAGTCAGATTATTGAAGTATATGGTTCTCACAATATATCCAATGATCTGGTAGTACCAACCGGAATCACTCTAAAACCAATGCCAGGTTCAGATATCAAGTTTGAATCAGGAAAGAAACTCATTGTTAATGGTACTCTCAATGCAGAAAATGTCACATTTACAAAGTCAGAGACTACGGAATGGTATGGAATTGTCTATGAAGATGGAAGTAGTGGAATAATACAGAATTGTAATATCAATAATTCCAATTATGGTATTTACTGTAAAAGCAGTACTCTTTATATAATAGGGAACACTTTTTTAAACAATACTTATGCATTATATATTTATAATTCCTCACCGGATATTAAATCAAACAAAGTAACCAATGATTATGTGTATTTGAATAATAGTAATTCATATATGGATGATAATTATTTTTCTAATAATTCAGGGGCATATTGTTTAAAGATATATAGTTCCTCACCAGAGATTTTTAATCATACAATCATTGGAGAAATTTCAACAGGCATAACTGTAGATAATGCCAGTATGCCTTTTTTCGGGGAGGCTGCCGTCAAAGGATATAACTATATTTACAATAATGGTGATACATTTACAATAACAGCCAATAATTCTTCTGATGTCGTATTAGGAACCGGTTCAGATGCTGGACCCTATTTCTGTGGCTATAATACAATCTTAGCAGGAAGAGATGCTTTGGGTGAAGCTTATGCTAGCAGTAATTCTCAAATAAATGCTAAATATTGTTGGTGGGGACAAGCTACACCACCAAACCTCGGTCCAAATATCAGTACCGATTATGCACTTGATATTAATCCTGGCGGTGGGAGCAGCCTTGCAAAATCAGTAAATTCAAATAATTCAAATGACCATATTATAGATTTACCATTTAATTCTAAAGCAGATTCATTATTGAATCTTGCACTAAATTTATTGGAAAACAAGGATAGTAAAAGTGCAAAAAATATTTTTAAACTAATAATTAAGCAATATCCTGATTTGCATTATGCACATAAAGCACTATTTCAAATTTTACATATTTATAAAAAAGAGAAAAATATAAACTCAAAAAAAGAACTAAAATATTTGTTGAAAGAAATAAAAAAATCAGATATTAGTGTTGCAATTCAGAATAGAATTATTTCTGCTAATCGAAAACAAAAAGGTTTTAAAACTGCAATTAAAGAACTGAAAAAGATTAGCAAACAGTTTCCTAAAACTAAATATGAATATTACGCACTTTTTGATCTGTTCAATATCTACCAGAAAGACCTGAAAGACGACAACACAGCAGAAAAGATACTGATGGAAATGATTGAGAAGTTTCCTGATGAAGAATACACATTGATGGCACAATTTGATGCTGACAATATTGTTGAAGGATATGAAAATTACCAGGAATACAAAGAACAAGTTGATCTGGTAAAAGATACAGAAGGCGTGAACTTGTTTGATGCTTATCCGAATCCTTTCAACCCGGAAACCACTATTTCCTACATTCTGCCGAAACAATCCAATGTGACTATCAGAATCTACGACCTTGCAGGAAACCTGGTAAAAACACTGGTTGATGAGAGAAACAAACCACAAGGGTGTTATAATGTAGTTTGGAACGCTACAGATATGAGTTCCGGTGTCTATTTTTATCAAATCACAGCCGGTTCTATCAGTCAAGTGAAGAAATGTTTGTTAATTAAGTAAAATCTCGCTCATGTATATAATCGAAAAAGGTGAGAGCAATTGTTCTCACTTTTTTTAACTATTATTAATTTTCCAAAAACCTCTGGCCCTCAGTGCCTCTGTGCCAAAACAAAAATTTCCAACATCTGGGAATAAAATCCGAAATATGACAAAAATCCACTTTTATATTTTCCTGAATTTGGAAAAATAAACGGGATTCATGGATAAATTATTTTTAATATAAAAAATCTCTCGTCGATGGTTTCTGAATTTTTATTTGAACCAATCCTATGGCATTCTTTTTGTCAAATGCTAGACGGTTTTTAAAATAAAAGCAACAAGCAGAGAGATTTTGTTATATTAAAGAAAAAGGAGGTCCTAATGGGCGCTAACGCAAAGTATTCATCAGTCGATTCATTCATGGATATGGTCGTCAAAAAGAACCCTGCACAGGAAGAATTTCACCAGGCAGTACATGAAGTTGTCGAATCACTGTGGGATTTTGTTAATGAAAATCCGATTTATTTAGAAAAAAACATTCTGGAACGAATCATTGAACCGGAAAGACAAATTCTGTTTAGAGTTCCCTGGACAGATGATAATGGTAATGTTCAGGTTAACCGAGGATATCGTATTGAGTTCAACTCCGCAATAGGACCTTACAAAGGTGGCTTAAGATTTCACCCATCTGTAAATCTTGGTATTCTGAAATTTCTCGGTTTTGAACAGATCTTTAAAAACAGTCTGACAACCCTGCCAATGGGCGGCGGTAAAGGCGGTAGTGATTTTGACGCCAAAGGTAAATCCGATAATGAAATCATGAACTTTTGCCAGTCTTTTATGGCTGAATTGTATCGCCACATCGGACCCAATACTGACGTGCCTGCCGGTGATATCGGCGTTGGTGGTCGTGAAATCGGTTATATGTTTGGTATGTACAAAAAATTAAAAAATGAATTTACCGGTATTTTTACAGGCAAAGGCCGCAACTGGGGCGGTTCATTGATCAGGCCGGAAGCAACCGGATTTGGCGCTACTTATTTCGCCAACGAAATGCTGAAAACCAAAAATGAAACTTTTGAAGGTAAAAAAGTAGCTGTTTCCGGATTTGGTAATGTTGCCTGGGGAGCTTGTCAAAAAGTGACTGACCTGGGTGGTAAAGTTGTGACACTCTCCGGCCCCGACGGTTATATTTATGATCCTGACGGAATAAACAACCAGGAAAAATGGGATTATATGCTGGAACTGAGAGCCACCAACAATGATGTTGTTGCTCCTTATGCCGAAAGATTCCCTAATGCTAAATTTCATGCCAATAAACGTCCGTGGGAACAGAAAATTGACATCGCAATGCCCTGTGCAACTCAAAACGAACTGAACGAATCAGACGCAAAGCAGCTCGTTGAAAATGGTGTGATCTGTGTATCAGAAGGCGCTAATATGCCTTGTACACCTGAAGCGGTTCACATTCTTCAAAACAACAAAATTCTCTATGGCCCGGGTAAAGCAGCCAATGCCGGCGGTGTTGCTACTTCCGGATTGGAAATGTCTCAGAACAGTCTGAGACTCAGCTGGTCCAGAGAAGAAGTGGATGAGAAACTACACAACATCATGATCAGAATTCATGAGCAGTGTGTTGAATATGGTACTGAGGGCAATACGATTGACTACGTAAAAGGCGCTAACATTGCCGGTTTCGTAAAAGTTGCTGACGCGATGATCGAACAGGGAACTGTATAAGATTACTTCTTAGATAAATTCCTTTCTATAGAAAAGCCCCGGATTTTTTATTCGGGGCTTTTTTTATAAAAGTTCTCTTTTGTGCATTAGTTTCACAACCCCCTTGTTCCCCCCGATGCATCGGGGGGACACATCCTGTATCTTATTTTGTTTGCAGAGAATATGCTGATTCGAAGTGATTGGCTGAATATATTATCTCTAAGAAGTAGGCTGAAGCCTACTATTAGTCTTTATTTTGTTCAACCACCACAATGAATTGTGGTGTTATTCTTAGAAAACAATACTTTTGTAGAAAAATCAAATTTGAGGCTGTCCCAAAAATCAACACGACTGTCATCCATCACGACGCATCGGGTTCGAAAAAGACATTTCATAAGCAGAAATCAGTACTCTAAGGTCACTATTCGAAAGTTTTAGAGTGGCTGATTCCTTTTTTTGGGACCGCCTCAAAATATTCTCTATCCTATACTTGCCTAAAAGGCCATCTCAAATATTTTCCGGCTAATATCCAGGGTCAAATCGCGGCGTTCCGATAGTTTTGTGTTTCCTTTGATCTCCAGACCTTTCACCATTTTATCAATACCATCTTTGGGAATTCCATAATCCGAAAGACGGGTTTTCACGCCAAGACCTTCAAAAAACTCTCTGGTTTTGTTAATGACCTTATCAATGATTTCATCCTGAGTGCCTTCGGTGATACACCAAACCCTTTTCGCATATTGTATTAACTTTTCCTTTTTCTGCTCGCGGCGCTCTTCCAGCATCGCTGGTAGAACAATCGCCAGGGTTTGTCCGTGGTCCACACCAAAATGAGCGGTGACTTCATGACCCAGCATATGTGTTGCCCAATCCTGCGGTACACCGGCGCCGATAACGCCATTCAATGCCATCGTTGCACTCCAGACGAGATTTGCCCTGGCATCGTAGTTTTCCGGATTATCAATGGTATCTTGTCCGATTTCTATCAAGGTTTTGAGAATACCTTCGGCAGCACGGTCCTGAAATCGTCCTTCAGCCGGATAGGTCATATATTG
>CAYTLS010000076.1:0-7499 GCA_964438745.1 uncultured bacterium | reverse complement strand
CCGGAAACTCCCTTGGTATTGAGGAGCAGTTTCACATCATCGGAGTAGGAGCCGACGCCGACAGTGACACCATTTTTTAGCAGTTGCGGGCGGTCGGTAATGGTCAAAATATTATTATCCCGGCAGTACTGAATAATTTCTTCGAGATTTTCAGACTCTCCGGAGATAATCATAACATCCGGTGGTGTTGCCGGTAAAGTAGTACCGGATTCGATGGTTTCCAGGATGGTGGAGCCGATAGGTTGTCCTTTATAAAAGGCAAAATTTTTCGCCAGATCTTGATTGTCATAAATATAAAGGGAAAAATTATCCTGCTGAATAATGTCCTTATTGTAGACACAGACCAGGACGGATGCCTGGACCACTTGTAATAGTGGCGGTTTACGAATATCATTGAGAATCGCTTCGATATCCTGGTCAATTTTTTCAATATAATATACAACATTGAACAGTGTGTAAATTTTTAATATATCGTATTTGGAAATTTCATTGACATTGGTGGGAATAAATTCCGGTGTCATATAGGTGCTGTTCCGGACGATTAAAATTCCTCCGCGAAGAACAGCCGTTTTACCGGCAACAGCGGTCAGTGTATTAAAATTTTTGTAGGCTTTACTTTTCATGAATTGATAGGCGTTCCGTGTAAAATCACTGCCCTTCTCCGGCATGGAAGATTCATTAACAATCATCTCAGACCAGTTGGGGAGAGGTTTCCCAAAGACCAGGCAGGTCAATATAAGGATGCTAAAAATAATCTGCAGATGTTTACGATGCATTTGACTCCTCCGGAAATTAGTTGCGTTTAAAACGAATCAAATCCAATTGACTCTTCTCTTCTTTAACAGCGGTGATCTTTTTAATATTAATGGAATGCTCAAAGCTTTGATCACGATCGCCATATTGGGAAATATCTTTGGAATGGTGAAAAACATGGGCAATGGCGATGACAGTATTGCTGCTTTTTAATTGATTGATTTGGTTCCGGTTGCGGATACCGGCAAAAATATCTTCATTGGAGAGATACTTATACAGTTCCTGTTCGATAAATTCTTTCAGATTTTTATCCATCGAGGCCCAGGGTTCATCGGCAAAAATGATATTGGATGGCTTGATCATGGCGCGGATAAAACTGAGCAGTTGCTTTTCCCCGCCGCTCAGGTAAAAGGGTGAATTATTCTTTTCATGGATCAGCTTGGCCAGTTTTGTCTGAAGATATTGTTTTTCACTCTGATCAATATGGAGCCGGTTGATCTTCTGGTGGATCAGATCCATATCCCGGTCAAAAACAAAATCCTGGTTGACGATCGTGAGGTTTTCTTTAATGGTGTAAATATTAATGATATGGGGGTCCTGAAAAATATAACTAAAATGGTTTTTCCGCAGATCATTTTTTTCGTGGATCGATTTGTCCTTTTCGTCCTTATTCAGGCAGATAGTGGAATCCTCTATTTTGACACCGCCGGAAAAATCTGTCAGAAGCGAAATAATATTTAACAGGGTGGTTTTGCCCACGCCATTTTTTCCCTGAAAATAATAAAAATAATTGCAGTCCAGATGTAGCGACTGTTTTTTATTGTCCAACGCGTAGAGGATTCTGTCAGAACCGTGAAAGTTTTTTTCTATGGGAAAATGAATCTCGATCATCATTATCCTTCGTATTTAATTAATTCATAAATATTGGCATTTTTCACCAGGCGATTAAGATTGAAAGCGACAGCCAGAATCGTACTGACCAGCAAAACCAGTCCGTAGCCGGTAATGAAATTGACCGGTGACGTAATCGTGTATATCAGGGCCTGGTTGATAAAGCCGATATCATAGCCCGCCATTAGCCCGATCGCGTAACTAAAGGGGAAAAATCCCAGGATAAGTCCGGCAATGACATGTAATATGTAGCCTAAAATATAGACTTTATATATATCCCTGTCGGCATATCCAAAACATTTTAGCACGCCAATGGTATGAAACTCAAGTTTTAGCCGCAATAAAAATTTGATCGAAAGAAAGAACAGAAAGATCACCAGGTTAACAAAGATCAGCAGGATTGTATTTCGTTGTCCTTTTTTGAGAGATTCGTTCAGATTGATAATGGATGTCCATTTTCCGGTATCCCAGCGGACATTTTTATAATTTAATTCCTGGAGGATTTCTTTGGAAAGTATGATGCTGTCCAGTTTTGTATAGTGCATATAGAGGTAAGTATCATTGCGTTTGAAATCATCATTGATGGAGATAATGGCCAGTGAATCACAGGTTTTATAATAATCAAAAATGCTCTCCTGTTTTTTTACCAGTGTTTCCAGGCGCCGGATTTTCTGAAAATTAAAAGTTCTTTGGAAATCAATTTCAATGAAAAAAGGCTCTGGTAATTGTGACTCAAAGAGATCGACGGATTTTAACTGGCTGTTCGGCTGCTCAATGATTTTTATCAATTTGTCATAATCAATAATTAATGGTTCTGTTGTGTTGATCTTTTGGCTGTATACCTCGTCATTGTCAAATAGGAACCGCAAAGAATTGGCAAAGCCGAGACCGTAATTTTGCTGAAAATAGGTGAGTGGCAGAACAAAATCAGAGGGCCTGTCATTGGGTGCGCAAACAGCGCCAAAAAGATTGTTCCCATACCCAAAATTCAAAGGGGTTGGCAAATGGTATTCATCGATCAACTCTTGCATAAGAAAATTAAACATCTCATTCATATCATTGAAAAAAAAGCGCAATTTACAATTGCTGGCATAATCAAAATAATTATCCAGAAAAAAGCATTTGATACGGGTGGCATTGACGATTGGCTTGACTTTCAGGGCCTGTCGATAATTTCCACCGATATTTGCGACTTTTAATAAAACCAGATCCCCTGCAGCTACATTAAGTTTTTTCATCAGGGCCGGATCCAGAAAAAGGATGTCGTCATCCTTATACCGGTCAAAATCAATATTGCCCATTATGGTTTTGAAATCATCAGAGAAGGCGTAGGCCAGGACATTTTCGATGTATCCTGATTTGGATTTTATACTGAGCATCTTGGGATAGTCCCGAAAACCGGTTTTAAAATCCAGGTAATTGTGATCTTTCATGCCCGCTAAATAGTCTTTGACATCCTTGCGATCGGTGTCACCAAGGTAGAGATCATAGATCTTGTTCCATTCATTACTCAGAAAATTTTCAATCCGGACCTTGTAGTCAAACAATTCGAAAGTCGAGAGCGAAATGATGGAGGTGGAGACAGCGATAATAATGATAAATATGACAGGCAAAAAGCGATCACTGCTATTATCGGCCTGCTTTCTGAAAAAAAAGCGTCTGAATATATCCGGTTGGACTTTAAACATTATTTTCTCGGCTATCCTTTAGTTATCAAAATCAATACCTTCAAAAAGATTTAGTTCGCTGACTTCGACCCAGTAATATTGCTCGACAATTCCTTCCACGACATCTTCATCCTGATCGGAATTGGTCAGAATCGAAAATTTACCGGAGTTCGGCGGGTTGAAGTGCCAGGTTATATTACTTTCAATAAAATTGATATTTTTGGTTAATGTGGATTGATAGGTTTCAAGATTATCAAAAATATATTCAAAAGAGGGATTTTGCTGAAATAATTTCGGGGCGATTTTTTCCGCGATATCCTTGTCTCCGACGACACGAATCCAAAAATCCGATAAGCGAATATTTTTCAGAAAATTGATATCTACAGCCCAAAAGTCAATTTCAAAGAAAGTGGCTAAAATCTGGCGCATAGCGATTTGTAACTGGGGCAATGTCCGGTTATGATTATAATCCCGGCATGCATTTTTAAGTGTACTGAGTTTGCTCTTCTCTACCAGAACGTCTTTATTGATCAGGAGTTCTCCGGTA
Organism: uncultured bacterium; assembly: GCA_964438745.1. Classification (GTDB taxonomy): domain Bacteria; phylum Fidelibacterota; class UBA2242; order UBA2242; family JAFGTP01; genus JAFGTP01. Next base: position 3,641 of record CAYTLS010000076.1, on the reverse strand, counting down.
TTGGATCTCAGTAGAATATTACCTTCCTCGAAAAAGGTACCGCCGCTGGAACTTTGAATAATATCCGTCAATGATTTAATGTAATTAAGCGTAAAGGCTGATTGTGTTTTATAGTCAGTGTTGGTGGCTTTTCCCGTCAGGATTTTACTTTTCAGGTCAATAATGATATTTTGGGTTTCATTGATAATTTCCTGTCCAATTGTTTGGCCCAGATTTCTGGCCGAGGCCTGGGATACCTGTGGCTCTTTAACATCATAGAGTAATTCAAAGTTGGTTTCGAACTGATTGAGTACTTCCCGGAATTTGGCGCTGCGAAGACCGCTATTATATTTTACGCCTTTGAGAATAATCAGGTTTTTCGAAGCCGACTGTTGAAATTCAGGAATTTCATGAAAAGCAACATTTCGGTAAGTATGGTCGCCCCCGTCACCAATTACGATTACGAAGAGCGGGTTATCACCGAGATCCGCGATCACTCTGCGCAGGGAGCCGGAAACATTTGGCCGCCAGTATTTGGAATTGACCAATGGAATAGATTTAATGACCGGCTCATATTCCTGAACATCTTCAACTGTTCTGATCCATTTATCTTTATTGATCATACTTATATCGTCGGTAAAATTATAGAGTTTGATTTTTGGTAAGATTGTATCACCGGCCGCGTTTACAAATTTGCTGGTGGTTATTGTTTTTAATATCTCTTCAACCGTGGTTGGAATATGATTCCAGACCGGTCGCATACTGGCGGTATTATCGAGCAACAGTGCGATTTGGATTTCATTCATGGTCACGATATTTTCTATATCCCGTCGCAGGATACCGAGGTTTTCGATCACACCAATCCGGGCCATGTAATGTGGCAATTGTGAGTCATAGGAATTATACATGGGAAGCCAGCGGTTGACCTGGGCATTTTTCGTGATAAAGCGGTCGCGGTAATTGTCGATATTTTTTTTGGAAACCAGTAAATTGGTTTCTTTCGGTGTGATATTGGTCCGGTAATAGCGGGAGATGATCTCAGGATAAGGTTTTTGGGAGATGATCGGCTCGGTATTTTCAGTAAATCGTTTCGGGCGAATGCCGATATTGGTATTCCAGAGCACCATATTTTCAGGCCGGTTATTTTGGTCTTTAAATTTGATCCAGCCGATAATACGATTTAACTCATCATAGACATCAGGATCAAATCGTTTGGTTTTACCCAGCAGAATATATTTCTCGCCATTGATCACTTTTTGCTTGTACCCGTAATAAAAGAGTACATTACCGCCCTGTGGACGTTCGAGTGAAGGGCCGCCCGGCGCTTTGGTAAATACAATTTCATTCGTACCGCCCACAGCAGTTTTGACCTTGAAGAATTTCACCGGAAACTTGCGGCTGAACATTAAACAATTTCCATAAATAAAAGAATCATGAAATATTTCAAAACTCTCGTCGTTAATAGTAATTGTCAAACCTGTATTTGGATTTTGCACCACGACATATTGAGAGTTTATTTCCTGTACTTCCATAATAGTTTTAAAATCAAATTCATCGCCCCAGTAGGTATAGTTGTCAATACATAAAAATCTGTCGCCAACCAGGAAATCCTGTTTGAATTGTCGGAAGGTGTAAGCAGACGGCTCCAGCTCATTGTTCAGAACAATGTTGAAACCCTGCTCCCTGAACTGAGCTGTGAGGCTAATCGATAGAATTAGAATTATCAATAGTATTTTTTTCAAAATATCTTTCCTCCAATAAACAATTAGTTTATGATCTTGTTGAGATTAAAGTTTTCATGGTCTTTTAGAAAGGATATATATTGAATGCCTTCAACTTTATACATTGGCAGAACAGGAAAGTAACTGACATAGATGACTTCTTTAAATTTATAACCACTTTCCTTTTCTAATCTTTCTAATACATATTCAAAATTTTGTACATATTTTCGATCAGCCATGTTTTCCTTTACCAGGGTTGAACTGAGGCCTTTATCAAAAAAAGTTTTATCTTCAATAATTTCCAGACAGAAATAATCTTCCGGAATATTGAGCGGATCTATGGATGATTTCTCTTTTTCCTGACGCCATTTTACAAAGGCGGCAGCCTGGTCCCCTGAAACAGTTCCATATTTAGTGTTTTCGAATTTTGTATAAACCTGATCAATATTGAATTTGTCAAAAGTTGCCGCTCTTGGAAAAACATATAGAAGTTTAAATAAGCGGATACTGGAATTTTCTGATTGGCTGTAGATTTTTTTGACAAAATCGATATAGTCAAATTTATTTTTCTTATTGGTGGTGCGTGTGCTGTTCAGATCCAGGACAATCGCGATGGGTTCATCAATAACTATACTGTGATTATCCTTGAGTGTGACCGCTTTGGTGGTATTGGCAAAAGTACAGGAAATAGTTTCTATCTTTCGTCTGGGATAAGGGAGATAAACCGAAGTTTTACCCGGCTGCTTGATATATTCTCCGGATTTGCCGTTATAGGAATAATTAAAGGTGACCCGGCGATTTAAATAGTCAACCAGTGTAAACTGTTCACTGATGTTTTGTTTTTTATTATCATACCAGCAGGTCAGGTTGTAAAATTTAAGATTGGGAATTTGAAAGGTATTATCATCTTTTTGAATGAATTTAATTTCCTGCATCTGGTCCATGCTTTTATTCATGGCCTGGAATTTTAATTTTTTGGGATTAATATCATTAACGTCGAGAATTTTGATTGTGGCAAAATCATCGGGTGGTAAGTCCGACGCGCTGATCGATTCGAAAAAATCACTGACGATGCTTTCCCCCTGTATATTCCAGCAGTCGCCCTTTGGTGATATATATTCATTTAGAATATTCAAAATCATATTGACGGAAATAACTTTAAGGGTACCATTGATCGCAAAATTCTTGGGGGTTTTATAAGCGACTTCGATAAACCCATTGTGCTGCTCATTTTTGTCATGGATAATACATTTGATTTTATCCCCTTTTTCAGCCTGGATTTTATAAAACTGACGGCCATACAGCGGTGTGGTCTCCAGGTTTAAATGCAAGGTGATTGAATCAACGGTAATCTCCACCGGTTTTATGATCTGGTCAAGATTCAATAAATTCAGCTGTTCGGTGTAAGCTTGGGGCAGAATTTTTTCCTCCCGCCAGGGAATATAGCCGAGATAATCAATATCTGTCTGAATGTATTCCCGATATTGACCCGGGCCTTCCCTACGAAGGGTGATTTCAATTTTATTGATATTTTTTGCGGAGTATACAAAAATATCATCAGCAGCTGAAAGTATGACGATGGTTAGGAAAAAGAGGATTATTAATTTTTTTACCATAGATACCCTTATTGTTGTAATATACTCTTTTTAATGCCAAACATAGCGTTTTTATAATAGAGATCCATTTTATAGTCTTTTTCGAGGGTCACCTGGTTTTTGTTCAGGTCAACGACGAGCACTTTGTCACTAACGAAAAAGTTATCTACAATTTCCAGATTTTCCGGCTCCACAATAAAAAATGTTCGGTTGGGATCATTCTGATTAATTTTTTGTCTGATAATATCACATAGCCTGGTAATACTGTCCAGTTCCCGCAGCTTATTATAAAACTGATCAAAATCTGAATGATCCAGGAAATCGCCCGGTGTTTTTGTAACCGGAT
>CAYTLS010000075.1:0-7539 GCA_964438745.1 uncultured bacterium | reverse complement strand
AAATTTCCTGCTCTCCTTCCTTATAATGGCTCTTGTATCAATGATCGTGGTCCGTTGTGCGTCAGAGGGAATGCCGTCTGGTGGTCCCAAAGATGAAACCGGCCCTGCTGTCTTCTCTACCACACCGGTGACCGGGGCGACAAATGTGGCAAAAGACGCGACAGTCCGGTTTGAATTTTCAGAACCGGTTAATTATAAATCAGTTGAAAACTCCTTGACCGTTTTTCCCTATTTGGAAACTAAACCCAAAATCAAAATTAGTCGTAATGAAGTCAAAATTATTCCGGAAACAGACCTTAGGGATAATACAACCTACATTTTTTCTTTCGGCAGAAAAATAACGGATTACCAAAGAAATATTACAGAAAATGAAATAAAGATTGCTTTTTCAACCGGCGCAACAATTGACCAAAGCCTGGTTGCCGGGAAATTATATGATTATACTGAAGAGAAAAAAACAGCCTACATCCTCTTTTATGATTACAGGTTGGTCAATCCCGATTCTATTATCTATTATCAGCCCGCTTATTATACCTCGGTGGATAAGCAGGGAAATTATGCGGCTTCCAATATTGCCCGTGGAAAATACGCCCTCGTTGCCTATGTCGGTGGTTTTAAAGATTATCCCCGTTATAGTGAAGATGACCTGACAGCGGTTGCATTTACAGATACAATCACAATACAGACCGGAAATGACACTTTGCGTAATGTTAACCTGCGCCTCCATCAATACCCCCTGGATGACTTCCGGTATCTGAAATCCTTTGAAGAAGAGGGCGACCTTCAGTTAATGGTTTCTCATCCCATCGAGTGGGCGGGAAGTCACGATGTGGGATTAAAATTAAACAATCAGGATTTTAGTCAAAAAACCTGGTATCGTGAAGAAAAACCGGATCGGCTCTTTTTGAGTATGAGCGGGTTGGATTCCGCTGCGTATTATTTGGAGATTGCTCATTTGAAAGATATCTATGATCGTCAGATCGCGGCTGCCAGAGACACTCTGTTTTGGACTGCTCCGGAGATTATCGACACTCTGGCTCCCACAGCCCAATTAAAAACCGAGTCAAAAGGAAAAGCGGCAATCAATGAAACATTTTTGCTTCAGTTTTCCGAGCCTGTGGAACCAATCGAAAACCTGGCGGCAAGAGTTACCTTTTTGACAAAAGATAGCAGTCTTGTCCAATTCACAACCAGGTCACGGGATCTGGTGACCTACGAGATTTCGCCGCTTCAACAGCTGAACTACTATACCGACTATATACTTCAGGTAGTGACTGATTCGCTACCGGACCGCTATGGAAACAACTGTGTCGACTCCGTTAAATCCCTCTCATTTTCCACCCTGGATAATGATCTGTTCGGTTCCATCTCCGGCGTAGTGACCACGGAATTAGACCCTGAAAAAATTATTGTTGGTTGCCAGCATTTGGAACAAAAAAGCCTGCAATATACTTCAGGATTGAGTTTGGATAACCGCTATAAACTGGATAAATTACAGCCCGGTGACTACCAAATGTATGTTTTTTATGATCACAATGGTAATGGTAAATATGATTGGGGAAGCCTGGTTCCCTACCGCTCGGCTGAGCCATATAAAAATTTTGCACAACCGGTTGAGGTTCGATCCAGGTGGGAAACAGAAAGGATAACCCTGAAATTTTGAAAACACAATTAAAGTTTTGGAAAGTGGAAGCGGCTGGTAATGACTTTGTCATGATTGATAACCGCAATGCAATTTTCAACACAAAAGATAGTCAACTAATCAAAAAAATATGTCATCGCCGCTTTGGTATTGGTGCGGATGGACTGATAGAGGTTCGTGTACACAAGGATTATGCTTTTGAAATGCGGTATTTCAATAGTGATGGAACGGGGCCTGTTATGTGCGGTAATGGTGCCCGGGCAGCGGTATTGTTTGCTCGTAACCGGGGCTATTTTCAGAAAAATCAGATCCGTTTTTTGGCGCCTGACGGTGAGCATTGGGCCGACCTGGAGGGGCTGGATATCAGCCTGACGATTAAGAAACCGCAAAAATTCAAGGTGCTCACCGAACACGAATCCGCCTTTTTTATTGACACCGGCACCAATCACGTGGTCATTCCTGTGAAGAATATTGCAACGCTGCCAATTGCGGAAGTGGCGCCATATTATCGTAAAAAATATGACACCAATGTAAATTATATTGAAAAAAATTCAGAAAACGCCTGGCAGATACGAACCTGGGAACGAGGGGTGGAAGATGAGACCTACGCCTGTGGCACCGGGGCAACAGCCGCCGCTTTTTACCTTCATGAAAAGAAAAATATCGATTATCCGATAACCCTGACGGCTAAAGGTGGGGAGTTGACTATTTTTACAAAAGATGAAAAACTTTGGCTTCAGGGACCGGCAAAGGTGGTCTTTGAAGGACGATTAAATATATAGAGGAGAATAATATGTATTGTTTGATAATGGCCGGTGGAATTGGCAAACGATTCTGGCCGCGTAGCAGAAAGAATTTTCCCAAACAATTATTAAATATTGTGGATGAAAAATCCATGTTGAAACTGACTTATGACCGTCTCATGAAAATTACCGATAAGGAAAAAATATATATTGTTGCCGGCGAAAACCTGAAGCAGGTAATGCTGGCGGATTTAAAAGATTTTCCTGAAGAAAATTATATTGTAGAACCCAATGGGAAAAATACCGCCCCTTGTATTGCGTTGGCTGCAGCCATTATTATGAAAAAAGACCCGGATGCCGCCATGGGTGTTTTTCCGGCAGATCATCTGATTGAAAATTTTGAAAGTTTTAAAGAAGCGGTCAATGTCGGTGAAAAAGTTGCCCGCCAACATACCGGTCTGGTAACCTTCGGCATAACACCCACAAGACCGGCTACAGGATACGGCTATATCCAATATGACACCAAATTGCCTTTGCTCAAAAATAGCGCCTATAAAGTCAAAACTTTCGCGGAAAAACCAAACCAGGAAACCGCTAAACGATTTTTAGAAACCGGTGAATTCCTATGGAATAGCGGCATGTTTATCTGGATGGCAAAGGATATTCTGAAATCCATAAAAATACACTTACCCGATCTCTATGAAAGCGTGATTAATATTCAGCAGGCTGTTGGAACGGACAATTATACGAAAGTTCTTCGAAAAGAATGGTCAACTATTCTCGGATCTTCCATTGATTATGGGGTCATGGAAAAAGCCAATAATGTTTACGCGGTAAAAAGTGATTTTGTATGGAGTGATGTGGGCTCATGGGATGCTGTTTATGATCTGGAAAAAAAGGACAGCCAGGGCAATGTGATCCGGGGTGAAGTGATCAGCAAGGAAACTAAAAACTGCCTGATTTCGGCAAACAAACGATTGATATCCACAATTGGCGTGGAGGATCTGATCATTGTGGAAACAAAGGACGCGATCCTGGTGGCCAAGCGTGGTGAATCAGAAAAGATCAAGGATCTGGTGGACACTTTAAAACGCAATGATCACAATGATTATTTGTAAGTCAAAGGGATGAAAGTATCACAAAAAAAACAAAAAGAATTCAAAAAGCAGATGACCGATATTCTGGCGGCGGCCGGTTATACGGTGGTTAGTGGTAAAGGCTCCTTCAAACAGGGCTCCTGTCTCGTTCTTCAGGAAAATAAAATTGTTGTTAATACCTTTCTGCCCATGGACCTGCAGATCAAATTTTTGTACAATTTGTTTGTGAAACGGGATATGGTGGATAAACTCCCGCCCGATATTGCCAGGTTTGCGGCGAATGTCGGCTGATTATAATTTTTGTCGAAAGCTCTAAACCACGGGATCTCACCCGCAATTTTTCATATTAGACTATTCAGTCGTTTCAAGTAAACAACCAGGCGGCATCAGGTGTCCTTCCATTGCATCAGGAGGAACAAGGGGTTGTGAAACTGATACAAAAGAGCACATTCCATTTATTTTTTCATCAGCTGAATTATTCATATTTATAATGCAGGATAAATCTTTTAATACCAACATGAATAACTATTCATGATTTTGAGTAAATACTAAATATTCAGAAAATACTTGGATAATTTTTGAATATTTATAAATTATGCTATCAAACGAAATGGTTGGAGATAAAATTTTTCAACCCCAACAAATTCGAAGTTTCCGGCAAAATTGATCGTAAATTACGGAGAATGCCGGTTTTCAGTTAATCAAAGGGAGAAGAGATCAGCGGGACTTAGTCCGGCTTTTTGTTTATTCTTAACTTTTGAGGATTGAAAAACGGATCTGATTACTTTTAGGAGGTAATTATGTATGATTTAGATATGATAAAAAAAGTTTATAAGCAGTTACCAGAGAGAATTGATGCTATTAAAGCGAGAGAAAACAAGTTTTTAACATTGTCAGAGAAAATACTTTTCGGACATTTGGCATCCCTGCCGGATCAACATCCGGACAGGGGAAAAGAGTATAATTATTATAAACCTGACCGTGTCGCCATGCAGGATGCAACCGCCCAGATGGCGCTTCTGCAATTCATTAATTCTGGCAAGCAGACAACTGCTGTACCCACAACGGTTCATTGCGATCACCTGATCCGCGGTGAAGAAGGTGCGGAAACCGATAACAAAGTTGCCCTGGCTGAAAACAGGGAAGTGTATGATTTTTTGGAAAGTGCTTCGCAAAAGTTTGAGATAGATTTCTGGCCACCGGGGTCCGGAATTATACATCAGATTTTACTGGAAAATTATATCTTTCCCGGAGGGATGGTCATCGGAACTGACTCCCATACGGTCAATGGTGGTGGTCTGGGCATGATCGCGATTGGGGTCGGTGGCGCTGATGCTGTGGATGTAATGGCCGGAGAACCATGGGAATTGAAAATGCCGGAAATTATCGGTGTCAAACTCACCGGTGAAATGTTCGGTTGGACTGCTTCGAAAGATGTGATTTTGAAACTTGCCGGTATACTCACAGCCAAGGGGGGGACAAACCGGATCATTGAATATTTTGGTGAAGGTGCAAAAACCATATCGGCAACCGGCAAAGCAACGATTTGTAATATGGGTGCGGAAGTGGGCGCGACGACCTCGATCTTTCCCTATGACGAAACAATGTCTAAATTTCTATCTGTAACAAACCGTAAAGAAGTGGCGAAAATGGCCTGGGAGATTCAGGAATATTTGCAAGCTGACCAGGAAGTTCTCGAAAATCCGGAAGCCTATTATGACCAGGTTATTCCCATCGATCTGTCGCAATTAAAACCCCATATCAACGGTCCCTTCACTCCAGACGCCGCCCGTGTAATCAGTACGTTTAAAAAATCGGCTGAAGAAATGAAATATCCGGTGAAAGCCTCGGCTGTTTTGGTAGGATCCTGTACCAATTCTTCCTATGAAGATTTTCGGGCAGTCGCTAATATTTTGCAGCAGGCCAAAAATAAAGGACTCGCTTTGCAAACGGATTTGTGGGTGACACCGGGCTCGGAAAGTATTCGTAAGATCTGTGAAAAGGAAGGTATTCTGGCGATCATTGAACAAGCCGGCGGTATCATTCTGTCCAATGCCTGTGGCCCCTGTATCGGTCAATGGAAACGGAAAAAATCCATGGGCAAAAATGCTATTGTTACCACCTTTAACCGGAATTTCGCGGGACGGAATGATGGCAATCCACGGACCCACGCCTTTATCACCTCACCGGAACTGGCTACAGCGATCGCTTTAAAAGGTGAGATCACCTTTGATCCGGAAAATGACTGGTTGACCAATGCTAAAGGAGACACGGTCCAGCTGAAATTCCCTGATCGTGAAGTTCTGCCCGATTATACATTTCCAAAGATCAGTCCCAAAAAGTCTGATGAAAAGGGTACAGAGATCAGTGTGGCAGAAGATTCTGACAGAATACAATTACTGGAGCCCTTTGACCCTTTGAAACCGGCTGATTTTTTAGATATGCGGTTGCTGGTGAAAATCAAAGGTAAGTGTACCACCGATCATATCTCCATGGCCGGACTATGGCTCAAGTATCGCGGGCATCTGGAGAATATATCCGACAATTTACTGCTGGGCGCGGAAAACGCTTTTTACAAGGAAAAAGGACTGGCGCTGAACCAGGAAACCAAAGAATATGAGCGGATTGCTTTTGTGGGAAAATTTTACAAAAAACGGGATATCAACAGTGTCATTATTGCGGAAGATAACTATGGTGAAGGATCTTCCCGCGAGCATGCTGCTATGGAACCGCGGTTTCTGGGCGTGAAAGCTGTGATCGCCAAATCCTTTGCCCGTATTCATGAGACCAATTTGAAAAAACAGGGTGTTCTGGCCCTGACCTTTGCTGATTCCGGCGACTATGATAAAATTAAAGAAAATGACCGGTTTACCATTGCAGGCATTGCCAATATTACCCCTGCAAACACAATAGGAGTTGAGATAACTCATGACAATGGCAAGACGGACACCATTATAACCAACCACACTTACAATGAAAAACAGATCGAATGGCTAAAAGCCGGCAGCGCCCTGAATGTCATTCGTCAGGGAGGTGCCGAATGAAAAAATTAACGATACCTTATATTGAAGGTGATGGAATCGGACAGGAGATTACGAAAGCAACCTTGTCCCTGGTCAAACAAGCGGTGAATAAATATTATCCACGGGAATTTGATCTGGAATTTATTGAATTACTGGCCGGGCAGAAAGCCTTTGAGCAATCCGGTGAGTATTTACCAGGGGAGACGATTGAGAAACTGAAAGAATACAAATTGGGAATTAAAGGACCGCTGATGACACCGGTAGGCAAGGGCTTCCGGTCCCTGAATGTCACATTGCGGCAGGAACTGGATCTTTACACCTGTTATCGTCCGGTGAAGTATTACCAGGGCGTTCCCTCGCCGGTAAAGAAACCACAACTGGTAGATGTGCATATTTTTCGCGAGAATACCGAGGATATTTACGCCGGGATTGAGTTTGAAGTGGGGACCGCGGAAAATAATCGCTTGAAAGAATTCCTGATCCGTAAAATGGATGTGAAAAACATCCGCTTTCCGAAAACCACGGCTTTGGGCCTGAAACCGATATCTGAAGAGGGAAGTAAGCGGCTGATTCGCGCGGCGATTCAATTTGCTCTTGACAATGAACTGCCCTCAGTCACGCTTGTCCACAAAGGCAATATTATGAAATATACGGAAGGTGCATTTCGTAAATGGGGCTATGAACTGGCCCGTGAAGAATTTACGGATACGGTCGTAATTGAATCGGAACTAAAGGGAGAAAGTCCTGAAGGTAGAGTCGTGATCAAGGATTGTATCGCTGACGCCTTTCTTCAAAATTTATTGTTGAAACCCAAAGAGTACTCTGTCGTTGCGACAACCAACCTGAATGGTGACTATATCAGTGATATGGCGGCAGCTATGGTTGGTGGTATCGGCATGGCGCCAGGGGCGAATATCAATTTTCAGGAAGGGGTCGCCCTATTTGAGGCTACCCATGGTACAGCGCCTGACATTGCCGGCCAGGGGAAAGCCAATCCCGGTAGTTTGATCCTCTCAGCCGCATTAATGTTGGAT
>CAYTLS010000074.1:0-7540 GCA_964438745.1 uncultured bacterium | reverse complement strand
GTTTTACAGACATCAAAGCCGGACATTTTGGGCAACATGACATCCAAAAGCACCAGGTCATAGCTATTATTGAGGATCATATCCAATCCTTCTTGCCCGTCCTCGGCAGCCTCCACTTCATAGCCTTCAAAATCCAGATTATCATACAATCCCATGCGCATGGAAGTTTCGTCTTCAACAATTAAAATCTTAGCCATTTTATCCCTCATTAATTTCTTCATTATATTTCGGAAAGTTCAGTCGAAAAGTGCTTCCTTTTCCCGGTTTACTTTTCACACTGATTCTTCCGTCATGTGCTTTCATGATGTAATCCACCAATGCCAGCCCAAGTCCGCTGCCTTTGGTATCATGTACCAGGGCAGTAGAAACCCGGTAAAATTTGTCAAAAATCCGTGTCAGATCATTTCCCGGAATTCCCTGTCCCTTATCAGTCACCGAAACCCAGTGAAATTGTTCATCTGTACCGGTTTCAATGGTTATATCTTTATCCTTATCACTATATTTCATAGCATTGTCTAATAAATTGATAACCGCCTCGGAAATACTTTGCCGATCACCTTTTATCATCAGCTCTTCATCATAAATTTTTACCTGGTGGATGAATTTTTTCTGATTGAGATGAAAGGAATACATTTCCATCACTTCCCGTGTAACCTGGTTTAAGTCAAGCCGGGTATAATTGTATTTCTTCTTACCGGATTCCATTTTCGAAAAATCCAGAATCGTATTCACCAAATGAGAGAGCCGTTCTGATTCCTTGGTAATGACCGTATAATATTCATTCTTTTTACCATCGGTGCGGACGCGCCCCATCAATAATGTTTCAGCATACATACGAATCAGTGCCAGCGGGGTTCGTAATTCATGGGAAACATTGGAAACAAAATCCGACTTGATCCGGGTCAGTTTCATTTGTATACGAATATTACGAAATAGAATAATAATCGTAATGATCAGCAAAGAATTCAGAAAAATTGTCCAGCGTAACCGGCTTTGAAACCGTTTTTTAACCTGCTGATTTAAATCCACACCACTTACTTTCACTGCCAGACGGTAATTGGGAAAGAGCCAGACCTCTTTGGTAGCGGCGGCGTTTTCCAGCGTGATGTCACCGGTCCGGTCGATCACCTTGCCGCTGACATTATCAAATATACCGACCTCTACTTCTTCCTGTGGCATCGCATCCAAAGTAATAGGTAAGATATCAATAAATTGCTTAGAATTGATACAAAGGCCAATAATCCCGGTTTGTTTATCCCCACTATCATAGGCATAAAGAATTGCCAGCACTTGTGACCGGCCGGAATTTAACACCATTGACACCGGTTTGTCGTAACCAACCCGCTTCCGGTAGATCATCCGGTCAATTTCCGCCCGATTGTTTTTCAACTTGCTCCCAACGGATTTACTATCGATATTTACTCTGCCGGCCGTGTCATTAGAAATATGAAAAGTAATATCACTAAAAGCAGAATCCGTTAAAAATATACATTGGATTCCCTGTTCTGAATTGATGATTTGCACCACAGAGTCCTGTTTCACTATTTCCTGTGTGGAAAGATAGCTACGAAATCGTCCAACCCACCGCGAGGTGATTTCCCAGGCCGATTGATTGATACTGAACAGCACATTGTTCATTTGCTGTTCATAAATGTTTTTCATCAGTTGTTCTGTCTCCGAGAGAGATGAAAATTCATAAGCTGTATAGAACACAGCCGGCATCAAGGCTATCAGCAATAAAATCAGAACTGTACGTTTAAGTTTCAATGGAGTCCTTTTGTTATTTTATGCTAATATACATTTTTCCACTATGTAATGGAAGCCTATTTTACTTTTCTGCAATAACAAAGAAATGATTGGGAAAGGAATCATTTAAATCCACCCGGCTGAATCCCGCTGTTTCCAATTGGGATTTTACTTCATCCAATTCAAAACGGATTTGAATAGGCGGGCCCTGTTCCATTACCTGTTTTTTCCAATCAACAATGAAAAGTTTCCCCGACGGTTTTAATACACGGTAGATTTCATTGAGCAATCTTTCATGATTTTCAATCTCGTGATGTAAATTGATCATATAAACCAAATCGGCAATTCCATTCTCGCAAGGCAGGGTATCATGGGCCATTTTCAGCGGAATAATATTCGGATTTTCGGGAACAATATTTTTTTTCATCCAATTCAACATTGTTTCAGAAATATCACAGGCATAGATTTTACCTTTTGGCATTTTGCGCAGAAATTCCTTGGTAAAAAAACCGGTTCCGGCGCCAATATCTACAGCAACCTGGGGAGCCTTCAGATTGAGTTCTTTCCAAATATAATCGGGTGGTACTTCACGAAAACGTTCGGGATTGTTCAGTTTATGTAAATGTTTTGAATTAAATATATTATCGGACATGACTTCTCTCTTTCATTAACTTATAGATTTCTTTTGACAGGTGACGATGTTTCCTATTGGCAACAGCGGCCTTCAAAGGCAGGAAAACCGCAAGGATGTATTTTACATTGCCATCGTCAATAATGGCAATATCATTAGTCCAGTAGGAAAACCAACCGGTTTTGTGATAGATCATAACATTTTCAGGCAATCCTGCGGCCAGTTTGCTTTTATCTAATTGACGTCCCAACAGCGTCTTCAACTGCATACTTACCCAGGGATTAATCAATTGATTGGTTTCTATGCGGTAAAGGAAATCAACCGCATGAAGCGCGCAGCTTTCTGTCCCCCGAATTTCCCGGTAGCCTTCATCTTCATTCTGACGGCTGAGAAATTTACGGGTTACTTCACTCCCCTGCCAATTATGCTGTTTTATCATATTATTGATATTTTTACGATCGGCAATGTCGATCAGGCAGTTAGCAGCAGTGTTGTCGCTGCGCGTTATCATCAGATCCAGTAAATAATTAACCGTCACAATATCGCCGGCGTATAAGAGCGGCCGTGGATCATTGCTAATTTCTTTAGTTTTATCCACATCATTAGGCCGATTTATTATATAATTTTCATATAGATTTAATGAACCGGAGGCTGCCTGTTGAAGAATTTCTGCTGCCACATAAACCTTGTACACCGAAGCAGGATAAATAAAATTCCCGGCATTTACACCGGCAATTACCGGACTTTTTTGATTTAAATCTACAACTGCCAGGGATATTTGTTCGATGCCGTCGCTACCAACATCAAAGTCTTTGTCCAGATCCAGTGATTTTACCAAACTGGATAATTGCTCATCAAGTGCCGGATCCTCATTAAAATAACCCGGAATTTTGCAATAGCCTGCAATACATGCTGACATACTGATGATAAGGATCAAAAGTAGCCTCATAAAAAAACTCCATAACTGTTTATTATCTATACCGAACCAAAAATAATATTTTTAGAAATAAAATCATAGCAGAAAAATAGAGATTAATAAGAATAGAATAAAGAAATTACTTTAGTAATGTAAAAAAAGTATTTTATCCTCTATTTTATTTCAAAAATGTAATGAAAATTATTAGAGATACAATTTTGAATTATTAGAATTCAGATTATCTCCATTTATCTGAAAAATCCCTGAATACCCCTATTTTTTTAACTTTAACCCAAATATATCGAACAAAAATAGTAACATTTTTGTAAGTTTCAATTTTATATATTTCATAATTGTATATTTTTAACTGAAATATATTTGTCACAAATATATGTAAAACAACAAATTATACAAATATTATCTTTTGGCACCTATCTTGACATAGAAATATGCGTAACAAAACTTTAAAACCATCGGAGGAACTATGAAACTTGTTATCGCTTATCTACAACCGGAAAAATTGCCGGAAGTCAAGCAGGCGCTCTATGCCCGCGAAATTTTTAAAATTTCTGTCACCAATGCTTTAGGCTGTGGCCAGCAAAAGGGCTATCACGAAACCTATAGAGGCGCAGATATTGAGGTTAATCTGCTAAAAAAAGTCCGCCTGGAAATCGCAGTTAATGAAACCTTTGTGAAAGCAACTATTGACGGAATCATAGAAGGTGCCAAAACCGGTCAGATCGGTGACGGAAAAATATTTGTATTGCCCATTGAAGAATGTATCAGGATCAGAACCTGTGAAACCGGCCATGATGCCATCGGTTAAAAGGAGATAATCATGAAATCAAAAATTTTAAAATTATTATTTATTAGTCTATTGTTAATTTCAACTGTTATGGCCGGTGAAACTGAAGATGCGCTAACAGCATTACAAAACAATATAAATATCGTTTGGACTGCCATTGCCGCCTTTCTGGTATTCTTCATGCAAGCGGGATTCGCCATGGTGGAAAGCGGCTTTACCCGCGCTAAAAACACGATCAACATAATGATGAAAAATCTGATGGACTTTTCCATTGGCACAGTTGTTTTTTGGCTGATGGGATTCGGTCTCATGTTCGGTGTATCCAACGGATTTTTCGGCACAACCAATTTCGCCCTGTCTTTAAATGATGTTGACGGTACCAGCTGGAACTGGACCTTCCTGCTCTTCCAAACAGTCTTTGCAGGTACTGCCGCAACTATCGTTTCCGGCGCTATGGCGGAAAGAACGAAATTTACCGGTTATTTAATTTACAGTATTTTCATTTGCGCCCTCATCTACCCCGTATTCGGTTCCTGGGCCTGGGGCGGTTTACTCGACGGTGGCGGTTGGTTGGAAGGTATTGGATTTCTGGACTTTGCCGGTTCAACTGTCGTACACAGCATCGGTGGTTGGCTCGCGCTGGCCGGTGCTATTGTTCTGGGTCCCAGGATCGGAAAATATGGACCGGATGGAAAAGCTAAAGCGATTCCCGGTCACAATATCGCTTTGGGCGCTTTAGGTGTGTTTATTCTCTGGTTTGGTTGGTTTGGATTCAATCCCGGCTCCACCACTTTCGGTGATGGTAATATCGGACGAATTGCGGTCACAACAAATCTCTCTGCTGCCGGTGGCGCTATTGCGGCTATGTTTACAGCCTGGATCACCCTTGGCAAGCCCGACGGGTCCATGGCATTGAATGGTGCCCTGGCAGGGCTGGTAGGCATTACAGCCGGATGCGATGTGGTTTCCCCCCTCGGTTCCCTGATCATCGGCCTGGTTGCCGGAGCCTTGGTTGTCGGAAGTGTTTTATTCATTGACCTCAAACTCAAAATTGATGATCCTGTCGGTGCCGTCTCGGTTCACGGTGTCTGTGGCGCCTGGGGAACACTGGCCGTTGGGCTGCTTGCGGCAGACGGTGGATTGTTCTATGGCGGTGGAATGAGATTGTTTTTCATCCAGTTAACCGGTGTTGTTGCTGCTTTTATCTGGGCCTTTGGTCTGGGACTTTTACTTTTCTTTCTTGTCAAAAAAACGATCGGACTGCGAGTCAGCAAAGAAGAAGAATTGCGAGGGCTGGATATTGGTGAACACGGCATGGAAGCCTATGATGGATTCCAGATATTTACAACTCAATAATTTCTGTGTGTGTATAAATGAAGAAGAACCGGGTCCCCGCCCGGTTTTTCTTTTTCTTTAAAATGCTCAGAATGATACTTCCGTAGAAAAACATAGGCCTCATCTTTTAACACAACCATTATATAAGCCGACCCGCTACGACCGGCTGCATCTATAAAATTATCAATTGTAAAATTCTCCACAAAAACATAAATTGCTGCGCTCTATTGAATCGAAATTTGAGGGAGAATTATGACTAAGAAAGATTCTGACAAAAAAGGATTTCTAAAATTTTTCAAACGAAAAAAAGATCCGAATAAACGCCCGTTGAGTTTGCGGTTGCTGGATGGTATTGAAGTCGTTGGCAATAAACTGCCCCACCCGGCAACACTTTTTGCACTGCTGGCTTTTATAACCTTATTACTTTCCTGGCTGATCAAAGCCCTTGGCATTGAGGCTGTTCATCCCGGTACCGGTGAAGCAATCCAGGTACACAATCTGTTCAGCGCGGAAGGGTTTCGTTTTATCTTCGCCAATGCGACGGAAAACTATATCTATTTTCCACCTTTGGGAATCGTTGTAGTGGCCATGCTGGGTATTGGTGTGGCAGAAGGCTCAGGCCTGATCACTGCTGCATTGCGACACATGGTGACAGCTGCTCCGAAACGGTTAGTCACTGTCGCAATCATTGCCGCCGGTATTCTTTCACACCTGGCGTCCAGTGTTGGCTATGTTGTGTTAATTCCTTTGGGTGCAATGGTATTTGCCGCCTTTAAACGCCATCCTATCGCGGGGCTGGCTGCCGCTTTCTGTGGTGTATCCGCCGGATTTGGCGCCAATTTTCTGATCGGCAGTGTTGATCCAATTCTGGCCGGTCTTAGTGAATCCGCCGCCAATATCATTGATCCCAGTGTCAAATTGACACCGGCAATCAATCTCTTTTTTATGATTGCTTCAGCAATCATGATCACAATCATCGGCACCTGGATCACCGAACGATATGTGGAACCTCGCCTGGGAGAATATCAGGGTGAATTGGAAGATTTTGATAAAGTGGAAGACCATGAGAAAAAAGGATTGCGCTGGGCCGGAATATCTATTTTAATTACCTTTGTCGCATTCCTGCTTATGATTGTTCCTGAAAATGGTGTGCTTCGTAATCCGGAAACCGGCTCTATTCTACGCTCTCCTTTTATGGACGGTTTGATCACTTTTATTTTCCTGATTTTCTTTATTCCCGGCCTGGTTTATGGCATAATTGTCGGTACGATCAAAAATGATAAGGATGTGGTAAAACATATGGGCAGTTCCATGAAAAGCCTGTCGGGCTATCTGGTGCTGGTATTTTTCGCCGCACAGTTTGTCTATATTTTTAAGAAAAGTAATCTTGGTGTAATGATCGCAATTAAAGGAGCAGAATTATTACAAAATGTCGGCTTTACCGGAATTGGTCTGATCGTTTCCTTTGTGTTTATTTCCGCATTTATTAATCTTTTTATGGGAAGCGCTTCAGCAAAATGGGCGATAATGGCCCCGATCTTTGTTCCCATGTTCATGCTGCTGGGGTATCATCCGGCTATGACCCAGGTGGCATTTCGTATTGGCGATTCCGTGACCAATGTGATTACACCTATGATGAGTTATTTTGCGCTGATTGTAGCCTTTGCACAAAAATACGATAAGAATGCCGGTATTGGTACGATTATCGCCACCATGCTGCCCTATACAGTATTTCTTACGATTGCTTGGACAATTTTACTCTCGCTTTGGATGCTGTTTGGCATTCCACTGGGGATTGACGCTCCGATACATTATGGACCCTAAATTCTTGCCTCCCTGCTTCAGGAAGGAACCTAAGATTCTTTGAAATAACATGAAAGAATTCCCCATTGCGAAGGGTTGAAATCCTTCGCAATGGGAATGAATAATAGAAATGAAAAAAAACAGAGACCTGACAAGCGGCAATATCAAAAAACAACTGGCCTCCATGACCTGGCCGATGATCTTCGGCATGTTAGGATTGGTGATCTTCAACCTGGTGGATACTTACTTTATTGGTAAGTTGGGGGTCGATCAATTGGCTGCTATTGGGTTTTGCTATCCGGTT
>CAYTLS010000073.1:0-7588 GCA_964438745.1 uncultured bacterium | reverse complement strand
GCAGTATTGGCCAGACGTGCGGTTACACCACTTTCTTTCAATAAATTACCAAAGCAAAGCATCCCTACCAATACAAGGCAGCCGGGTGCAATCAACGAGGCCAGAATAACGACAACGATAGGGAAAATAATTTTTTCTGTTTTGGTTACTTTCCGCGGTGACTTCATACGTATTTTGCGTTCTGTTTCTGTTGTCATCAATTTCATGATTGGTGGTTGAATAACCGGCACCAGGGCCATGTAGGAATAGGCTGCAATGGCAATTGGGCCTAGCAGATGGGGAGCCAACTGTGACGAAAGAAAGATTGAGGTCGGTCCGTCAGCACCGCCAATAATACCAATGGAGGCCGCTTCAGGATTATGAAATCCAATTAACAGCGCCCCCAGATAGGTGATGAAAATTCCGGTTTGCGCAGCCGCTCCCAGCAACATTGATTTGGGGCTGGATATTAAAGAACTAAAATCTGTAAGTGCTCCAATTCCAAGGAAAATAAGTGGTGGAAATACGCCGGAAGAAACACCATAGTAGATCAAACTAAAGACAGAATTTTGGGAATATCCATTTTCAACTGTGTCATAAACGCCTATCGGCAATCCTTCCATATAAGGTATGTTGCCTACAATAACCCCAAACCCAATGGGTAGCAACAGTAGCGGTTCATACTGCTTGACAATCGCAAAATATATGGCGATACTGCCAATAATCATCATCATAATATTGCCCCACTCCATGTTTGCAAACCCTGTTGTGGCAAATACTTTTTCTAAAACGTCCATTTTTTGGCTCCTCTTATCCTATTGAGACAAGTTCGATACCTTCTTCTACAGAATCGCCTTCTTTGACATTGATTGATGTTACAGTACCATCGGTTTTGGCCTGAATCTCATTTTCCATCTTCATGGCTTCCATGATCAGCAGGTTTTGACCGGCTTTTACGTCGTCGCCTTCTTTCACCAGAATTTTCAGAATTAAGCCCGGTAATGGCGATAGCACGGCAGTGGCGTTAGCGACTGATTTGGGCTTATGCAGTTTTGGTTCGGCAGGCGCGCCTCCACCAGTGGCCTGTGAATGTGATTGGGCTGCGGTAGCCGAAAACTGTGGTTTCATATCAGCTACCTGCTCAATGCCAAGGTCTTTAATATTAACATTGTATTTATTTCCGTTTACTTCGACTTCTGCGGTAGTGGCAGTAAAATCGCTGATGATCACGGAATAATCTTTTCCATTTATTTCCAGTGTAAATTCTTTTTCTTTCATTGTTTACCTCGTTCGCGTAACTGGTTTTCGATTTCTCTCCAGCATCTTCCATGCGGTCTGAGCAGTACCGTGTGTAAATGTGATTTCATTTTGCAGAATGTCAAAATGGATTTTTCGATATGCTTCCACAGCCACTGTTATAGCCACCAATTCATCTTCCGGTATTTTCTTTACGCGGGGTTTCTTTTTTGACTTTTCCTCTTTGACCTCTGCCGGAATATTGGGACCGCTTTGTTTTTTATTTTTTAAATGACCTGAAATTCTATTAAATATGACTATCGCCAGAGAAATCGCTATCAGGCCGGCAAATACAACAAGGATTCCTGCCAGAGAATTTATATGACCACTATTATCGATAATTTTATCAATCATTATTGTCTCCTATAGCGGAATGTTACCATGTTTTTTCGGTGGAATTTCATCCCGTTTATTGGCCAGCATTTCCAGCCCTTTGATCAATTTATAACGGGTGATTTTTGGCTCGATCACTTCATCAATCAGGCCTTTGGCGGCGGCGACATAAGGATTGGCGAATTTTTCACGATATTCTTCTATTTTCTCAGCGTGCATTTTTTTCGGATCATCAGCATTTTTAATCTCTTTTGAAAAAATGATCTCACTGGCGCCTTTGGGACCCATGACCGCGATTTCGGCTGAAGGCCACGCGTAACTGAGGTCACCCCGTAAATTTTTGGAATTCATCACACAAAAAGCGCCGCCATATCCTTTGCGGGTGATCACTGTGATTTTTGGGACCGTCGCCTCACCATAAGCATAAAGCATTTTTGCCCCGTTTTTGATGATACCGGCAAATTCCTGGGCTGTTCCCGGCATAAATCCCGGTACATCTTCAAGCGTAATGATTGGAATATTAAAGGCATCACAAAACCGTACAAAGCGGGCGCCTTTGTTGGAAGAATTACAATCGAGAACACCGGCCATGACTTTTGGCTGGTTGCCGACGATTCCCACAGCCTTACCATTCAATCGGGCAAAACCCACCAGTAAATTGCCGGCAAAATCTTTTTGGACTTCCAGAAACTGTCCGTCATCAACAATTTTTTCGATGATGGAATGCATGTCATAGGGTTTATTCGGGTCTTCCGGCACCAGGTAATTAAGATCTTCTTCGATTCTGTTAACCGGATCCTGTGTTGTTTCATAAGGGGATTCTTCAGTATTGTTTTGGGGTAAATATTTTACAAGTTCCCGAATACCTTCAAAAAGCGCTTTTTCATCATCATAAGTAAAGTGGGTCACACCACTTTTGGAACCGTGGGTATCAGCACCACCCAATTCTTCGGCAGTCACATCTTCGTGAGTTACGCTTTTTACAATTTTTGGGCCGGTCAGGAACATATAGGCTGACTTTCTGACCATAAAAATATAGTCTGTCAGGGCCGGTGAGTAAACCGCGCCACCGGCACAGGGGCCGACGATCGCGCTGATCTGTGGGATTACACCGGAAGCCATAATATTATTGGTGAAAATATCGGTATATCCTGCCAGCGAATCGACACCTTCCTGGATTCTGGCACCACCGGAGTCATTTATACCAATGATTGGTGAGCCGGTCTTCATGGCCATTTCCTGCACCTTAACGATTTTTTCTGCAACAGTTTTGGAGAGTGAGCCACCCAGAACTGTAAAATCAAAGGAATAAACAAACACCAGGCGGCCGTGGATACTTCCATAACCGGTGACAACACCATCGCCTAATACTTTTTTCTTTTCCATTCCAAAATCAGAACAGTTGTGAAGTTTAAATGCATCCAACTCTTCAAAACTGTTTTCGTCCAGCAAAATCTGAATACGTTCACGGGCTGTTAGTTTACCCTTTTGGTGCTGCTTGTCAATACGCGCCTGACCGCCACCCAGTTTTGCTTTTTCAATTTTTTCCTTAAGTTCAAGGATTTTTCGTTCCCTGCTCATTATTGCTCCTTAATCTATTTTCCCAATTTTAGTGAAACGTCAAATTTACAGCTTTTTGAATAATATATAAATCAGTTTTTATTCTTTTACTTCGGTCAGTTCAGTCAAAACACGGCCGGAGGATTTCGGATGAATGAAGGCGATCTTAGTATCATGAGCGCCCATTCGCGGTGTTTTGTCGATCATACGTAGATCATTGTCCTGAATATTTTCGATTTCTCCTTCAATATCATCGGTCTGATAAGCAATATGATGAATACCTTCTCCTTTTTTCTCGATGAATTTTGCAATGGGACTTTCCTCGCTGGTAGGCTCCAGCAGTTCGATTTTGGCTTCACCGATCTTGAACATGGCAACTTTTACTTTTTGTTCCGCGACTTCTTCTGTTCCGGCGAATTCCATTTTCAAGACATCTTTGTAAAAGGGAATATGCTCATCCAGTGATTTGACTGCAATTCCAATATGATTGATTTGACTTAACATTATGACTCCTTCACAAATTTTCGAATTTTTTCATCAAAAAATGAATAAGGGCTGATCTCGCCATTGATAAGGTTTTCAGCCCATTTATTGATATTTTTATCGGTTTCCAGATAGTTATTCACCGCCGTCATTATTTTGGCGGACAATATCTGGTTAATTTCTTCCTTGACCCGCTTTTTGCGTTTGTGATGCAACTGATTGGTTTTTTGAAGATGCTGCAAATAGTTTTCGGTGGCTTCTACCAGTTCATCAATTCCGTCACCATCAACACCCGATGTTTTTACCACCGGATTGGGATCGGCATCATCACTTTTCAAACTGAGCATGTAATTGACTTCCGCTTCCAGTTTATCAACGCCGTCATAGTCTTTTTTATTGAGCACGTAAATATCACCGATTTCCATCACACCGGCTTTGAGTGCCTGAATCTCATCACCCATCCCCGGCACCAAGACCAGGAGCACAATATCTGCGATCTCGATGATCTCGATTTCCGTCTGACCAACACCGATGGATTCAATAATGATCAGATCGTAACCGGCCGCATCCAAAACCCGGACAGCATCAGTAGTGGCACCGGCCACCCCGCCTAAATGGCCACGGGAAGCCATGGAACGGATAAAAACCTTTGGGTTGGTAGCGTGGCTTTGCATCCGCAACCGGTCTCCTAAAACAGCCCCGCCGGAAAAAGGGGAACTGGGGTCAACCGCGACGACAGCCACTTTTTTACCTTTTTTTAATTCCCGGTCAATCAGTTTATCAACTAAAGTACTTTTGCCGGCGCCCGGCGGTCCGGTTACGCCCCAGACCACGGCATGGCCGCATTCCGGATAAATGGCGTCAATGAAGGCTTCCTTGCCGTCAGCATCATTTTCCACCATCGAGATGGCTTTTGCCACCGCGCGAATATCTCCCTTGAGTACCTTTTCCACTAATTCCATAAAAATGTTTTTCTAAAAACAGATATCCACTTACAATTTTAAGCCATCATAAGTGGATATCCAGATTAATAATTATTTGGTTGCTTCGATAAATTCAATAACCTCTTTGATCGGTGTGCCGGGGGTAAAAACCGCCTGAACGCCATTATTCTTCAGAAAGGAAACATCCTTTTCCGGAATAACACCACCGCCAAAAACAATGATATCGTCAGCATTTTGTTCTTTCAATTTTTTCACCACTTCGGGAAACAATTCTTTATGGGCACCGGATAATAAACTCAGACCAACATATTGAACATCTTCCTGAACCGCAGTATTGACAATACTGTCCGGCGTCTGTCTGAGACCGGTATAGATGACTTCATACCCGGCGTCTTTCAGTGCACGGGCAACATATTTTGCGCCTCTGTCATGGCCGTCAAGACCGGGTTTTGCAATCAGTATTCGTATATTTTTTGACATTTCTTTCCCCTTCCTGTTACAGTACAATTGATTCCTGATATTCGCCAAATTCTTTGCGCAGAATGTTGCAAATTTCGCCAAGTGTCGCGTATTCGCGGGCGGCATCAAGGATCAATGGCATCAGGTTTACATTTGGATCAGCCGCGCCTTTTTCCAGGGCTTTCAGTTTCTCTTCCACCAGTTCATTATCCCGGTCTTTTTTAACGTCGGCAATTTTCTGCGTCTGAACTTCGCGCAATTTTGGATTAACTTCCAAAATATCATCGGGAACTTCTTTCTTTGTTTGAAACTTATTGACGCCGATAATTACCCGTTCGCCGCTTTCCACTTCTTTTTGATATTTATAAGCAGAATCCTGAACCTGCTTTTGTACAAAGCCTTTTTCTATAGCTTTGACCATACCGCCGATATCTTCAATTTTGTCCAAATAATTCCAAACCTCCTCTTCAATCTTATCAGTCAGTTCTTCAACCACATAAGAACCGGCAAAGGGATCGACTGTATTGGCGACACCGGATTCATGTGCCACGATCTGCTGGGTTCTAAGCGCGATCTGAACCGATTGCTCAGTGGGCAGTCCCAATGCTTCATCACGGGAATTGGTATGCAGTGACTGGGTGCCGCCCATAACAGCGGCCAGCGTTTGAATGGCCACCCGAACAATATTATTGTCCGGCTGCTGGGCTGTCAGTGTACTGCCGCCGGTCTGGGTATGAAAGCGCAAGCGCATGGATTTATCGGATTTGGCGTCAAATTTTTCTTTCATCAGCTTTGCCCAGATTCGTCTGGCAGCGCGAAATTTCGCCACTTCTTCCAACAGATCATTGTGAGCATTAAAAAAGAAGGATAGCCGTTTGGCAAAAACATCAACATCCATTCCCGTATCCAGGGCCGCCTTTACATATTCAATACCGTCAGCCAGGGTAAAAGCGACTTCCTGGGCGGCGGTGGAACCGGCTTCACGAATATGGTATCCGGAAATACTGATGGTATTCCATCGGGGCACTTCCCTGGAGCAATAATCAAAAATATTGGTGATCAGTCGCAGTGATGGTTTCGGTGGAAATATGTAAGTGCCGCGGGCGATATATTCTTTCAAAATATCATTTTGTATGGTTCCATTGATTTTATCTTTGGAAACGCCCTGCTTTTCAGCCACGGCGATGTAGAAGGCCAGTAAGACGGCAGCCGGCGCATTGATAGTCATGGAAGTGGAGACTTTGTCCAGGGGAATGCCGTCAAACAAAATTTCCATATCCCGCAGGGAATCTATGGCAACACCAACTTTGCCCACTTCACCAATGGATTCAGGCGCGTCGGAATCATAACCGATCTGGGTTGGCAGGTCAAAAGCCACGGATAAACCGGTCTGTCCGGCATTCAATAAATATTTATAGCGGGCATTGGATTCTTCGGCTGTGCCAAAGCCGGCATACTGACGCATCGTCCAAAAGCGGCCACGATACATCGTGGGCTGGACACCCCGAGTAAAAGGATATTCTCCCGGAAAACCGAGCTTTTCCATATATTTTTCTGCATCGCCTTCTTCGGGGATGCTTAGTCTTTTTAATGGCAACCACGAACCAGTGGTAAATTCTTCTTTTCGTTCAGGAAAACGATCGGTAACTTTTTTAACAGTCGTCGATTCCCATCGTTCTTTTTCCTGTTTCAGTTTTGATTTGTCAGGCATTACAAAATCTCCCTAATTTCATTTTTAGTAAGTGTAAAAATCCAATGAGCATAAACAAACAACATGCCATTGGTCAAATTTATTGTCAATAAATTAATTAATTTTCTTTCCTGTTGATTTATGCAGAAATTATAATTTTTACAATTTAACCGGCTCTTCAATGAATACCGGGTTTTTCTGAATTACCGGCGAATTTAAAAGATTTCTATTTATTCATATTGACAAAATTATAGTTGCTGCCAAATTCGGCGATTTTCCTAAACTTACAGAAAAGAAGGCTTGTTTTCTCATTTTATAGAAAACTTTATCAGGAGTTATGATTCACTAGATAGCTCTTATTATGAAAAACAGTTTTAAAATCGATTTTTTCCTTGGTGATCTTGATGAATAGTTGCTCGATCTCATCACTGTGATTTATAAAAATATCCAGTAATTCAGGATCAAAATCATCGGGAGACAGACGACTGTCGCCATTGGTAATGATAGCCAGCACCTCCTGGTGGGTCAAGGCTTTCTTATAGGGCCGCAAACTGCGTAGGGCATCATATACATCCACCAGTTTCACAATCCGTCCTTCCAAAGGAATTTTCTGGCCCTTAATACCGCGGGGATATCCTTTACCGTTATATTTTTCATGGTGGGATTCAGCAATGGAGGCGGCATACTTAATGATGGCCGAATCCGAATTTTTTAGCAATTCAGCGCCGATCAGCGGATGACGCTGAATGATTTTAAACTCATCATCGGTGAGTTTCCCTTTTTTCAGCAAGATCTCGCTGGGAATACCGATCTTTCCGATATCATGCATTGGCGAGGCAAAATA
>CAYTLS010000072.1:0-7654 GCA_964438745.1 uncultured bacterium | reverse complement strand
TAATCACTTTTTTGCTCTGGTTTTTCATTACCGGTAACCTGTCAGCTGCTTTTGTGGCCGGAGTCTCGGTTCTGGTTATTTCTTGTCCGTGTGCCCTCGGACTGGCGACGCCAACTGCTATTATGGTTGGTACCGGAAAGGGAGCAGAAAATGGTATTTTGGTTAAATCCGGCGTGAGCCTGGAGATTGCCCATAAAATCGATACCATTGTGCTTGATAAAACCGGCACAATCACCAAAGGCAAACCGGCGGTCACCGATATTTTGAATTATACAAAAATGGATGACCATGAATTTCTGCGGTATGTTGCCAGCGCGGAAAATAAATCAGAGCATCCTATCGCGGATACGATTGTGAATTATACTAAAGATCAGACAATTGTTATACCTGAATGCGATGATTTTGAAGTGGTTCCCGGTAAAGGTATTCGCGCGAATCTTCATGAAAAAAATATTATCACCGGCACAAAGGCCTTGATGAAAGATAATGGTATTCTGATTGATGATTTTATGTCAGACGCCACAACTCTTGAATTACAGGGAAAAACCGCTGTATATATTGCCATCGACGGCAAACTTGCCGGAATTATCGCAGTGGCTGACACAGTAAAGTCTGATTCAAAGCGTGCTATATCCAAATTAACGGAGATGGGCATTACTGTCTATATGATAACCGGTGATAATAGTAAAACCGCTACTGCCATCGGACAACAGGTGGGTATTGCGAAGGAGAACATTTTCGCGGAAGTCCTGCCGGAAAACAAAGCGGACAAAGTTAAGGTATTACAACAAAAACAAAAAACTGTGGCAATGGTGGGTGATGGAATTAATGATGCGCCGGCACTTGCCCAGGCGGACGTTGGGATTGCCATGGGATCAGGCAGTGACATCGCCATTGAATCCGGTGATATCGCCCTGATGAATACCAGCTTAAATACCATTGTCACCGCAATAAAACTATCACAAAAAACAATGTCAAAGATAAAACAGAATCTTTTTTGGGCCTTCATTTATAATATCATTGGAATTCCGATCGCTGCCATGGGGTATCTGACCCCGATCATTGCCGGTGCGGCCATGTCATTCAGTTCGGTTTCTGTGGTAACTAATTCACTGAGCCTGAAAAGATTTAAAACACAACATAAAGGAGAAACAAAATGAAGTGTAATGTAGGTAAAACCGACAAAATCATTCGTGTTATTCTTGGAGTGGCGATTATCGCCGTTGGAATATATTATAAATCCTGGTGGGGAGCAATAGGCCTGATCCCATTACTTACAGGACTTGCAGGCAATTGTTTGCTCTATAAACCTTTTGGTATTTCGACCTGTAAAACCGATAAAAATTCTTAACCTGAGGATATTGTGGATACAATCAAATTTAAAGTTAAGGGTATGACATGCAACCATTGTGTCATGCGCGTGGAAAAAGCATTAAAGGATATTGATGAGGTTGAAGATGTAAAAATCGATCTCAATACCGGCGACGTAACTATCCAACATGCTGCCGGTAAGGGTATTAAGCCGGCCCTGGAAAAAGCAGTGGATAATGCTGGTTATTCTGTCGTCTGAAATAATCCTGATTAAACTGTAAAAGTTGCCAGTCCAAAAAGAATTTGGGATTGGCAACTTTTTTTATCATATTTAGCCGCTGTTTTTAAATATTTTAGGAGAAATAATGTCTCAAGCAAAAAAAGACGACAAAGTAAAAGTACATTATACAGGCAAATTAGCAGACGGTACCGTGTTTGACAGTTCATTGGAACGGGAGCCCCTGGAATTTGTTCTTGGCGGCGGCCAAATGATCCCAGGATTTGAACAGGGCGTAACCGGAATGAAAGTCGACGAAGAAAAAACCATCACAATTCCCTCTGAAAAAGCATATGGCTCCAGAGATCCCCAACGTATTATTGAAGTAGATAAAACACAATTACCCGAAGGTATGGAACCCGAAATCGGACAGAAACTGCATATGCAGCATCCATCGGGTCAGGTTCTGACTGTTGCTATTATGGAAATCGGTGACGACAAGGTAAAACTGGATGCCAACCATGAACTGGCCGGAAAAGACCTGACTTTTGACTTAAAACTGGTTTCTATTAATTAATTACTAGTAATTACATATCAAGTCCTTCAGGATCAAAATGGTCTTTAAGGGTTATTAATTCAGAAAAATTGAATCCTCCCAGGTTTTTAAACCTCGGAGGATTTTTTAATTCTGGCGGTCATAATAGTTTCCAGGTCTTCCAATTTATCAGAATCAAAATAATGGGGCGCGTAAATGATAACGCCAACTTTAGAGGTATTCAAATCCACACAGGTTCGTTTGGAATCTGTGATCGGGGAACCGAAGGGGCCTTTTTCATCGGCCAGACAAAACCGGCCGGCCAGATTAATTCTCTTATTGTTTAACCCGATATAGGTCTCACCGGGAAGCCCTTCCCGCAATACAATATCACCGTGAATTTTTTCAAGATCATAGACGCCGTTGGGTAATAGAAAATCCAGCGCGCACCAGTTACAAATATCCACCACAGTATTGATTGAATAAAATCCTTTTTTCTTCATTGCACGCCGTAATAATGCTTCGGAAGAAGGCCGGTGCCGGGTGGGATCAATTTTCAACTGCCGAAACAGGTCACGGGCGACCTGTACGCCCGGGATTTTACTCAAGGGTAAGGCATGGTTATCAAAATAGTTTTGACCGCACTCAACTAACTTATCATAGCCTGAATGATCATCTTTCACTTTTATATTATCGATAGTAAAAAACGTATATTGTATATCCAGTTTGCATGTAAAGTCCATTGTTGTCTCCCTATTTAGTACTAGCAAATAATAATTCGCAAATTTCATAATATCAACCTAAAATTCATTTTGCAGGAAAAATAAAATGGATATATTAGGAATGTTGAATAATAAAAGGGGGGAAGAGATATGCCAACACGAAGATCCTTTATAAAGTCCCTGGGAATTACAACCTTAGGGGTTAGTTTGTGCGGAAATCTGGTAAAGTGTAATGCCAGCAACACCGGGCAACCTCCTAATATACTGTTTATAATGAGTGATGACCATGCAGAAAAAGCAATTAGTTGCTATGATGATACTCTGATCCAAACTCCCAATATCGATCGAATTGCCAATGAAGGTATTCGCTTTAACAACAGCTTTGTAACCAACTCTATCTGTGCGCCCAGTCGTGCCGTCATGCTGACCGGAAAATACAGTCATCTTAATGGGTTGCGTGATAATCGTGAGACCTTTGACGGTTCTCAGCAGACCTTTCCAAAAATCCTTCAGGAAAATGGATATGAGACAGCAATCTTCGGAAAATGGCATCTGAAAACTGAACCCACCGGATTTACGATATGGGACATATTAATAGGGCAGGGGCAATATTATAACCCGACTTTCAAAACACGATTCGATGTTTACCAGGATAAAGGCTATACCACTGATCTTATTACTGATAAAGCCATTAACTGGCTGGAAACCAGGTCGTCAACCGATCCTTTTTGTCTATTGGTTCACCACAAAGCACCACATCGCAATTGGATGCCACCATTAAACTATCTGGACAAATTCGCCGGCCAGGAATTTCCCGTTCCCAAAACATTGTTTGATGACTATACAACCCGGAAAGAAACTGCCGGACATGCTGATATGCGGATTGAGGATATGTGGCTGACCTTTGATCTGAAACTGAATCCGGAAAATTATAAAAAACAAACCGGTACGGGTGGCATAAAAAAAGTCAGTGCGCCGCGTATCGATTATTCCAAAAATCTGTCACCCGATCAACTCAAGGTCTGGAATAGACATTACGATAGAATCAGCCGGGAGTTTGAAGAAGCCAAACTGGATGGCAAAAATCTGCTGGAGTGGAAATATCAACGATATATGCAGGATTATCTTGCTTGCATAGTTTCGGTCGATGATAATATTGGTCGTCTGCTGGATTATCTTGATGAGAAAAAACTGAGTGAAAATACAATTGTCATTTATACTTCGGATCAGGGGTTTTATTTGGGGGAACATGGTTGGTATGATAAACGATTCATGTATGAAGAATCACTGAGTATGCCATTCCTAATGCGATATTCCAAGGAAATTAAGGCCGGGCAGGTCAATGATGATATTGTCCTCAATTTGGATTTTGCGCCAACCATTCTGGATTACGCCAATGCAGAAATACCACAAGAGATGCAGGGGCGGTCTGTTCGCCGGGTTTCAGCAGGCAAGACACCGGCGGACTGGCGCCGGGCGATGTATTACCATTATTATGAATACCCTCATGGCTGGCATTTTGTCCGAAAGCATTATGGTATCAGGACAGAGAGGTATAAATTGATTCATTTTTATGGGGAAAAGGATATCTGGGAATTTTATGACCTCTATGAAGATCCGCTGGAACTGGTTAATAATTATGACAATAAAAAGTATGCTTCAGTAATCACTGAATTAAATTCAGAATTAATAAAATTACAGGAGAAATATAAAGATACGGATAAATCAACTTTTTGAGGATTTTTGTTGCCTGTTTCAAATATATCCCATAAATTTAGCCCGCTTTTTAAATGATGATGCGCCCATAGCTCAATTGGATAGAGCGTCTGGCTACGGACCAGAAGGTTAGGGGTTCGACTCCTCTTGGGCGTACATTTTCCTACTTTTTATCATTAATTTCAACACATCCAAAGCCACGATCATTTTCCTCACCAAATCCACAGTGATACCCCACTTTTATTAATTCCGGATCCGTTTCGATTACAAAAGGCGCTTCAAAAGCTTTGATCTTTTCATTGTTCTCAAAATGTATCAGTTTGCTGATCTTACCACGATTTTCTTTGATATATTTATTGTCAAATTTAAAAAAAAGATGATTATTTCCGGCATATAAGTTTCCATGCACCTCTTCATATTTATTAATCAGCGTCTGTTTGAGACGGGAAATGAATTTTTTGCGCTCTTTGTGCTTGACGTAATTATAAAAATGCTTGTGAACAGTGTTGAATTTTGTTTGACAAACAGTACACACCGCGATAGGTGATTTTGTAATGAAATACATTTTATTGCTGAATTCAGGACTTTCTAATTGTTCAAGATAAGTGGCATTAAATTTTATTTCGCCGCTATGAAACCGGAAAATGAAATTATAGTCCCGAAAAATATTGATAAAATATGAAAAATATTCATCTGTGAGCGGTGTGGAAAATAATAATTCTCCTCTTCTGATTTTATAAAAACCATTGGAATTAATATTTTTAGGAAAATAATTAAACTTGGAATAGGTATAATGTTTCTGGTCAATAATCACTTTTTTCATGATTTCAAGATGGGTATTCGAAATAATACCCTGGCTCTCCAGTCGGTCAATCCCTATGACTAATGCATACCGGATTATATTGTTTAGCTGTAAATGATAATTAAAAGGTATACACTGTTCTTCATCGCATGACGTTTTAATAATAAATCTCACCTCAAAAAAATCTCCTATATGGGAATGATTACAATTGCCGATATAAAACAATTTAATAATTATTTTGTTTTGTCCAAATATTTTTTTGTTTGCTGGTTTAAGTTTTTAATGAATTATCTTAAAACTGTATAAAATTCAAATAATTAGTATTATAGTTTCGTAACTAATCAGTACCTTACATGTTCTTGTAGATGACAATTTCCATCGTCATATTTATTTATCACAATCTATAATCAGAATCGTAGGAATTATCCTTTACAGCGATGAGATACCTGAATAGTTAGCTCGTCTCATTACTGAATTATTCATAAAAACATGAATAATGCCCGCTTCTCGCTGATACTTTTCCTTTCGTCAAAAGCCGAATATGCTATCCGTCAAATGCCGGATGTTTCATACGTCAGGAGCCGGATGTTTCATGAATTTTTTAAACTATTTTTTCTATTATTTGTTTTGTAAACTGTTAATTTCATTGGCTTTGTTTTAAGAGTTTGAAAATTCATGAATAATTCAGGTTAAAGGTAGTATCAAAAATTTTATGAAAAATAAATGAATCACGTAATATGAAAAACTCCATAAACTTTTGACCGACTTGATCTTGAACTATTCTGAGGACTCTGCTCGAGTCATTCAAAAAAAGGGGGGATTAATTAAACAAATGTGCTCTTTAATATCAATTTCACAACCCTCCTGTCCCATCCCATTGCATCGGGAGTGCATGACAAGACAAGTCGCTGTTTACTAACAATTTGATTCTTCAAGATTACGGCTAAGATCAAACCAGTTCTCTCCTGATCTATCAGAAGAGATGAAACCTGCCCGCAGCAGGCGGGGAGGGGTTAAAAATAATGGTCAAAGCAAAAACTTTTGGCACCACATCCAAAAAAAGAATATTATTTTGCTGCAGTAATTGCTTTTAAATAACAGGTCAGATCATGAGTTATTCTTGGTAAATCATTTATGTTTGCATTAATAATTTTTATGATGGCGCTTCCGATAATCGCTCCCTCAGCCCCATTTTTTTTTAGATTTTGCAAATGTTCCGGTTTCGAAATGCCAAACCCAACATTGACAGGCAGTCCGGTCTTGTCTTTTATTTTATGAATGACCATTTCCAGATCTGTACTACTACTTTTGTGTGTTCCTGTGACCCCAAGCCTGGATATTAAATAAATAAATCCCGTGGTCTTTTTTAAAATAACCTTCAGACGATCATCCGGTGTAATCGATGTCACGATAAAAACACTTTTGATAGCATATTTTTCGCCAGCCATCAGATATTTATCTGCTTCTTCCGGTGGTATATCCGGTATCAGGATTGAATTGATTTCCAAATCTTTTAGCCGTTTATAGAATCTTTCAATACCGTAGCTATAAATTAAATTTCCATATACCAGTAAACCGATGGGAATTTTACTATACTGTCTGATTTCGGCTAATAATTGAAAACATTTTTCAGTGTTAAATTCATTAGCAAGGGTAATAGTATTGGCTTCCTGAATGATCGGGCCATCAGCCACTGGATCGGAAAATGGAAATCCTAATTCTAAAATATCAGCGCCATTATCAATGATAGTTTTAATGATTTTTAAACTCATCTCATAATTTGGGAAGCCCAATATGGTAAAAGGAACAAAAGCAATTTTCTCTTCGGCTTTTAGTCTATCATAGACTTCATTATAATTCATTTTGTGCTCTTTCATATTTTATGACATTCATCAGATCTTTGTCGCCACGACCGGAAAGGTTGATCAGGACGATATCTTCTTTTGCAAAATCATTTTGATTTTTGACCACATAGCCGACCGCGTGAGAAGACTCCAGCGCCGGAATAATGCCTTCCAGTTCCGACAGCATTTTAAAACCTTTAACGGCATAGTCATCAGTCAGATAATCATATTTTACCCGTCTCTGATCATGCAAATCCATATGTTCCGGCCCGATAGCGCAGTAATCCAGACCGGCGGAGATGGAATAGGTGTTTTTGATCTGCCCCATATTATGTTGCAGGACATAGGTTTTAGTTCCCTGGAAAATGCCGGGAAAAGCGCTGGCGGGATCACAGAGCCGGGAAGCGTGATCCCCCGATTCGATTCCTCTGCCACCGGCTTCCACACCGATTAAGTTTACGTCAAAATCGTCGAGAAATCCTTTAAAAATACCAATGGCATTGCTGC